>JAGOUB010000087.1 GCA_018061525.1 Candidatus Peribacteraceae bacterium | reverse complement strand
TGGCCGAAGGTGTAGAGCGCGAAGCACGTCACGAAGAATCCGGCGGCGACGCGGGCCAACTTCTTGGTCTTGGTGGCGATCGCGATCCAAGCGACCAGCGAGAGGACGAGTGCCAGCAGAACGACGCTGCTGGCGATGATGAAAATCTGGTAGTAGAGGGTCATGGAAAGGGGAGGGGAGAACGAGCGCACCGTAGCAGAATCGGCCCACGACGAAAAAACCGGAGCGCGAGGCCCCGGTCTTTCCGTTCGGAGTCGGAAGTGTTCTCTTAGGCCTTGAACGGGCTCTCGTAGACGGCCTTGGCGCCCAGCTCCTCCTCGATGCGCAGGAGCTCGTTGTACTTGGCGATGCGGTCGGTGCGGGAGAGCGAGCCGGTCTTGATCTGGCCGCAGACGAGGCCGACGGCGAGGTTGGAGATGAAGACGTCCTCGGTCTCACCCGAGCGGTGCGAGGCGATGGCCGTCCAGCCGGCCTTCTGGGCCATCTGGATGGTGTCGACGGTCTCGGAGACCGAGCCAATCTGGTTCACCTTGATGAGCACGGAGTTGGCGGCCTTCTGCTCGATGGCCTGCTTCACGCGCGTAACGTTGGTGACGAGCAGGTCGTCGCCGACGATCTGGACCTTGGAACCGAGCTTGGCGACCATCATCGTGAAGCCGGCCCAGTCATCCTCGGCGTGGCTGTCCTCGATGGAGACGATCGGGTACTTGGCGCAGAGAGCCTCGTACTTGGCCACAAGCTGCTCGGAGCTGAGCTCCTCGCCGTCGATGTGGTACTTGCCGTCCTTGTAGAACTCGGAGGCGGCGGCGTCGATGGCGAGACCCATCTTGCCGGTGTAGCCGGCCTTCTCGATGGCCTTCACGAGCGTGCCGAAAGCATCGTCGCTGTTGGTCAGCTTGGGGGCGAAGCCGCCCTCGTCGCCGACGGCCGTGACGTGGCCGCCCTCCTTGAGGATGGACTTGAGAGCGTGGAAGGTCTCAGCGCCGGCGCGGAGAGCGTCGGAGAAGTTCGTGAAGCCGGTCGGGACGATCATGCACTCCTGGAAGGAGAGACCGCTGTCGGCGTGAGCGCCGCCGTTGATGACGTTCATCAGCGGGACGGGGAGCTTGACCGCACCCTCGACGCCGTACTGCTTGGCGAGCGAGGCGTAGAGCGGGAGCTTCTCGGAGACAGCGCGGGCGCGGCAGACGGCCATGGAGACGCCGAGGATGGCGTTGGCGCCGAGCGTGGCCTTGTTGGGCGTGCCGTCGAGGGCGTTGAGGGCCGCATCGATGGCGCGCTGGTCGGCGACGTCCATGCCGATCACCTTGGCGGCGATCGTCTTGTTGACGTTCTCGACGGCCTTCCAGACGGACTTGCCGAGGTAGTTCTTCTTGTCGCCGTCGCGGAGCTCGAGAGCCTCGTGCGAACCGGTGGAGGCGCCGGACGGGACGGCCGCGCGGCCGAAGGAACCGTCATCGAGCCACATGTCGACTTCGACCGTGGGGTTGCCGCGGGAGTCGAGGATCTGGCGGGCCTTGAGAGACTTGATCGTGGGCATGGGAATGGAAAGAAAGGAGGTAAAGGAATTTAGGCGATGGTGGAGAGGGTGGCCTCGGCCTTCACGACGACGACCTTGTCGCCGGCGGCCAGGAGACCCTTCTTCTTCAGCGCGGCCGAAGCGTCGACGCCCTCGCCCTCAAGCTTGAGGGGGTGCAGGGCGAAGAACAGCTGGTGGCGGCGGAGGACATCGGCGTTGGTGGCGCACAGGTAGACCGGGACGTTCGGGCGCAGGCGGCTGATGGCGCGGGCCGTGGCGCCGGTCTTGGCGTAGACGACGATGGCCGTGGCCTTCTCGCCCTGAGCGAGCGCGACTGCGGCGGCGGCCTTCTGGTCGGCGCGTCCGTCGCTGGCGGCCTTGGGCATCGAGGGCTTGGTGTGCTTCTCCGTCTCCTTGGCGATGCGGATCATCGTCTCGAGGGCGACAAAGGGGTACTTACCGGCAGCGGTCTCACCCGAGAGCATCGTGCTGTCGACGCCCAGGTGCACCGCGTGGGCGACGTCGGTCACTTCGGCGCGGGTCGGCATGGGGTTCTTGATCATGCTCTCCAGCATCTGCGTGGCCATGATGACGGGCTTGCCGGCCTTGCGGCAGCGGGCGGCGATGTCGTCCTGGACGAACGGCAGGGTCTCGAGCGGGATCTCGGCGCCGAGGTCGCCGCGGGCGATCATGATGCCGTCGGAGGCGGCGATAATCTCGTCGATGTTGTCGACGCCCACGCCGTTCTCGATCTTGGAGATGAGCAGGATGTCGGGGTGGCCGTGCTTCGTTACGAAGGCGCGGACCTCATCGACCTCGCTGCCCTTGCGGATGAACGACATGGCGATGTAGTCGAGCTTGAGCTTGCAGCCGAGCTCAATGTCGGACCAGTCCTTCTCGGCGAGGGAGGGGAGCGTCACGTCGGCGCCCGGCAGGTTGATGTGGCGGCGGGAGCCGATGGCGTACGTGCCCTGCGACTTGGCGACCACGCGGTCCTCCTCGATCTTGACGATGTCCATCATCAGCTCGCCGCTGTCGATCAGGATGAAGCGGGCGTCCTTGGCGTCCTTCCAGAACTCGGGGTAGTTCACCTTGATGACCGGGAACTCGTCGGTGTCCTTGGCGAAGGAGAAGACGACGGTGTCGCCGGCGTTCACCTGGATCGGCTCGGGGCGGTCGCCGGTGCGGATCTCGGCGCCCTTGGTGTCGAGCAGCAGGCCGACGTTGAAGCCGCCTTCGGCGTTGACCTTGCGGATGGACTCAACGACGGCGCTGTGGGTCTCCTGCGTGCCGTGCGAAAAGTTCATGCGGGCGATGCTCATGCCGCGCTCGGCGAGCTTGCGGATGCCCTCTTCGTTGTTCGAAGCGGGTCCGAGTGTGCAGATGGTCTTGGTGAGTCGCATCATCGATATGAGGAGGAAAAAGTGCGCGAGCACTATTCCTCAACGGCTGGAATTTGCAAGGGCAAAATGGCATTCCTCGCCATAAAACGGCTCGCCACGAAAAAGCCGCCCTGGTCGGACGGCCTTTCGCTCCGATGAGGGAGTGGATCAGTCGCGGTTGTTGAACAGGCCGCGCACCTGGTCGAGCACCTGGTCGCGGTACTTGCCGCTGCGGATCGGCTCCTTAGAAAGGAACGTGTCGTCGAGCACAATGATGTGGTCGACGGGCGCCTCGCCGGCACCGACGTGGCGGATGTCCTCGGCGTAGAGCTTGGCGGTCGGCATGGCGTATTTCTTGGCCGCCTCGCCGGTCACGCCGGCAAAACCGGCGAGATACTTCTCCAGGGCCGTCACCGCGCGCTGAAGCTCATCAGCGTCATTGGCGTTCCGCACGGCGCGGAACAGAACGACCATCTCCGGATCCGTCAGGTCCTCGGGCGAGGCATTGAGATCGGCGCCGAGCATGTCGACGAGGATCGTCTGGGCGTCGCCTTCGAGCACGCGCTTGCGAACCTCCACCGGATCCTCGGTGCCGCGGCCGCCCAGGCGGGCGAAGCGGTAGTCGCGGTCCGACGCGAGGAAGACGTTGTGGAGCTGGCCCGAAATGCGGTCCTTCAGTTCGCGGATGTGGTGCAGGCTGGGCTCGCCAACCATGACGTCGGTGCCCTCCGGGGCCTGCAAGTCATCAGCGTGGTAGCCGTACAGGGCACCATTGTTCGAGAGGACGTACTTACCGATCATGAGCGGATCGTCAAACGCCTCATTCGGCAGGCCGGACTTCTTGAAACGGTCATCGGCGCCGCGGTTGGGGCGGGTGGTCGACTTGCGGGCCACGCCCACGTTGAGCGGGCGGCCGAGGCCGAGCGCGTCACCGATCTCGGTGCGGTTGCTGGCATCTTCAACAATGTTGATGGCCACGGACTTGCCGTTGCCGGGAGGGCCCATGATGCCGAGGATCGGCGTGTCGATGACGATCTGATCCAGGACGTCGGTCTCGCGCTCGGCGTGGGAAGAGGTTTCGGGGGACATAAGAGGATTAAGAAAAGATAAATACAAAGGAATCAGGCGCCCTTCAGGCCGCGCGTGAGCTGGGCCAGGATCTCCTCGCGGTACTTGCCCTCGTTCTTGGGGTCCTTGGAGAGGTAGGAGTCGTCGAGCGTGATGACGTGCTCGATAGCCTTCTGGCCGCCGTGCACGTGGCGGATGTCGTGGGCGAAGAGCTTGGCTGTGGTGTCGCCGTACTTCTTTGCTGCCTCGGCATCGCCGCCAGCGTAGTCGGCCAGGTACTGCGAGAGCTGGCCCACGGCGAGGTCATCGTCAGAATCCTGGATTTTCGTGAAGATCTCGACCATCAGCGAGTCCGTCAGCACGTCCGCACCCTGTGACATCTCGGCACCGAGCATGGAAGCGATGATGATCTGGGCGTCGCCCTCAAGTACGCGCTTGCGGACCTCCACCGGATCCTCGGTGCCGCGACCAGACAGGCGGGCCAGGCGGTACTCGCGCGAAGCGGCGAGGAAG
>JAGOUB010000086.1 GCA_018061525.1 Candidatus Peribacteraceae bacterium | reverse complement strand
CTCTGTTAAACGCCGGAAAATAAGAGCGCGTCATGCAAACCGGGGCCGATCCCCTCACCCCCCGTGGCGCGACACCGCTCCACGGTCTCATTTCACAAGACAAAGAAGTGCAGGGTTGGCCACGACAGCGGCCTGTTTCTTTCTCCACTTTCTTTGCGCCAAAGAAAGTGGATACCAAACATTCAAGCTGGCCTCAGCTATAATCGACACCAATGGACAAAGCCAAGGCTTCCCAACGGATTGATAAGCTGAAAGCCGAGATTTGGGCAGCCAATAAGGCCTATTTCTTGGAAAACAAGAACCTGGTGTCCGAAGAAGTTCGCGATGCCCTCAAGCAAGAATTGAAGGAACTGGAGACGCAGTTCCCCGACCTCATCACTGCCGATTCCCCCACGCAACGCATCGGCATCCCCCTGGATGGCCGCCTGCCGAAGGTGACGCACTTGGCGCGCAAAGAGTCGCTGACCGACGCCTTCAGTCTGGAAGACCTTGAGGAGTGGGCCGAGCAGGTGCGACGCTCATTGGGCAAAAAAGGGATGGCGTTCGACATCGACGTTGAACTGAAGATCGACGGCCTGAATATCTCACTCGGCTACGAGCGCACAGAGCACTCCAAGAAAGAGGCGAAGTACCGCTTGGCCCGCGCCGTCACGCGCGGCAATGGCGTCATCGGCGAAGATGTGACGCACGCGGTCCGCACCATCGAGTCGCTGCCGCTCAGCATCGTCGTGCCGGGTCCGTTCGCCGCCGAGCCGCCCGCCTTCATCGAGATCTCGGGCGAGGTCTACATGCCCAAGGCCGCGCTGGCCAAGGTGAACGCCGCTCTTGATCCCGAGGACCGCTTCGCTAACCCGCGCAACGCCGCCGCCGGCACCGTCCGCCAGCTCGACCCGGCCGCCGCCGCCGAGCGCGACCTGCGCATGTTCTGCTACAGCCTCGACACCACGGCCGTGGACGCCTTCGGCTTGGAATCGCAGCGCGCGGTGCTCGATATGTTCACGGCCGCCGGCCTGCCGGTGGAGCCCTCGGCGCGCGTCCTTAAAGATGTTGTCGCTGCCGACAAATGGCTCCAGCAACTTAAAAAGAAGCGCGATGAACTGCCGTTCGACATCGACGGCATCGTGCTCAAAGTGAACGAGACGCGCCTGCAGCACGACCTCGGCTCTACGGCCAAGGCGCCGCGCTGGGCCCGCGCCTACAAGTTCCCCGCCGACCAGAAGCCGGCAGTGGTGGAGGACATCATCCTCCAGATCGGCCGCACCGGCGCCGTCACGCCCGTGGCTATCCTGTCCGCGGTGCAGCTGGCCGGCACCACCGTCACGCGCGCCACGCTCCACAATGCCGACGAGATCGAGCGCCTCGATGTGCGCATCGGCGACACGGTCGTGGTGCAGAAGGCCGGTGATATCATCCCCGAGGTGATGGAGGTGCTCACCGATTTGCGACCTGCTGGCGCCAAGCCCTTCAAAATGCCGAAGCACTGCCCCAGCTGCGGCACCGATTTGGTGCGTCCCGAGGGCGAGGCCGTGCATCGCTGCCCCAACCCCAAGTGCGGCGCCGTCCGCCAGGAGCGCCTGGAGCACTTCGTCTCGCGCTACGCCTTCAACATCGAAGGCCTCGGCAAGGAGACGATCGAGGTGCTGCTCGAGCGCGGGTTGGTCGTCGATCCGGCCGATCTCTTTACGCTCACCGAGGCCGACTTGCTTAGCTTGCCGCTCTTCAAAGAGAAGAAGACCGAGAACGTCCTCACCCAGTTGGAGCGCGGCAAACGCCAGCCGCTCGATCGCTTCCTGTTCGCGCTCGGCATCCGCCACGTGGGACGCGAGACGGCTGAAGCCCTGGCCAAAGGATTGCCCTGGCCGGTGCGCACGCTCAAGGCCAAGGAAGCCGTAGCCGTCACGCAGCAGACGTCGCTCTTCTCGTTCGGTGAGAGCACGGTGGATGCGGAGGAGATCCAGGCCGTCGCCGTGAAGGACATCTTGAAGACCCTGCGCGAGTCCGACGCCGAGCGTCTCTCGGCCATCGACGGCATCGGCGCGGTGGTGGCGGAGTCGGTCGTCGCTTGGCTCGAAGACGAGGACAACCGGCACTTCTTGGAAAAGCTCGACCATGCCGGCGTGCTCTGCCTGCAGCGCGAGGGCGGCCATGTGCCGCAGTCGCTGGCGGGCAAGATCTTCGTGCTCACGGGCACGCTGCCCACGCTCGGCCGCGAACAGGCCAAGGCCATGATCAAGGAACGCGGCGGCAAAGTGAGCTCGGCCGTTAGCAAGAAGACCGACTACCTGCTGCTCGGCGACGAGGCCGGTTCCAAGCTCGATGAAGCCAAAAAGCTTGGTGTGGCGACCATCGGCGAAGAGGAGTTCTTGGCCCTGTTGGCCTGATACTTACTGCTTCTTGCCTGCGCGGAACTGCGCCACGGCGAATTCGGCGATGACCGGCGCGCCACGTAGCACGCAGAGCGTGACGGCGATGTAGACGGCGGCGTACGTCAGCCAGGCAAGTACGGCGATGAGCGCCTCCTGTCCCGGTAGCAGTGCGGGCCAAGCCGGCAGCAGCGCTAAGCCGCAGAACGCGACCGCCTTGATGACAGCGTAGAAGCCGCGGATGCCGCGGCCAGCCACCAGCGCCTTGCCCGCGCGCGTGCGCATCAACGCGAACGGCGTCTCGCCCTGCGCGGCTGAACCGCTGGAGCGGAGCGTATCCACCACCACGCCGCGGATGACGAACACGATCGTCACCCAGATCGGCACCAGGCCGTTGTCGGCGGCCACTACCCAAAGCACCAGCTCCACGGCGCGGTCGCCGGCGATATCGAACAGTGCGCCAAACAGGCTGGTCTGGTTACGCTTGCGGGCTACGTAGCCGTCGAGACCGTCCGACAGGAAGATGAGCGCGATCAGGCAGGCGTTGGCGACATGCCAAATGGGGTCTTCCAGGTAGAAGAGCCAGGCCGCGACGGGGAGCAGTAGGATGCGGCTGAGAGTCAGCAGGTTCGCCATGCCGCGAGAGTATACCCCGATGCTGGTCTCACGCTCGGCCGTTCTCCAGTTTTCGCAGCAGGCGGTACGCGAACGGCGCCGCCAGTCCGCCGTGCACGGCCGAGAAAGCCTCCACGAGGATGCGCCTGTGGATGCCCGCGAGCTTGGCGCCGTACAGGTCCATGCTCAGGCGGTCGCCGACCATCACTGCTTCGTCGGGGCGGAGGCCGAGCGCTTGCAATACTTCCATGAAGGCTTCGGGTCCTGGTTTATCAGGGCCGCTGTTCACGGCGGCCAGGCTGTCACCGAGAACTTCGGCCACGTCCTGGCGGCGGCGCGCGCCGCAGTTGGAGACGAGGGCAATCTGCAGGTAGTCCGCGGCGGCCACGATCCAGGCGATCGAAGCGGCCGGGATGGCGTCCTTATGCCCCGCGATCGTATCGTCGATGTCGAGTAAGAGCGCCTTGATGCCCTCGCGCTGCAAGGCGGACGGGTCCAGGTCGAACACGCTCCGCAGGCGCTCGGTGGCGATCGGCCGCTTGGGCGCGAGCAGGAAGCCGAGGTAGGCGCCGAGTTTCATGCGGTCGGTTCGGGTTTGGATCCGTCGCGCAGGCTGCGGTTACGGAACACTTCCAGGTTGTGCTTCAGCAGCGGCCAGCCGTTGGGTTGGCCCAAGAACCTGGCCTGACCGGCGACGAACACGACGGGAGAGAGCAAGTGCCAAGCAGTGCCGCCGACGGCGCGGCAATGGCCGGCGCGTAGGGCGGCGAAGAACGGCTCATCCTTGGGGATCGCGGTCACGGCGCCGCCCACCATCCACGGCACGTGCGCGTCGCTGCCGCCGATCATCGGCTTCTGCAGTTTCTCCGCCAGCGCGACCGCGCGGCGATTGATGCGCGGCGGCATCATGGCGTTCTCGGTCTCGATCAAGTCCATGCGCGCGAGCAGGTCCGCGCCCACCGCGCCTGAGTCCACCACACCCGCCAGGCCCATGCGGTCCGGGGCGTAGGGATGCGGCGCCGAGAGCAGGCAGCGGTAGCGGCCGGCACCGTCGACGATCTCGCGCTCGCGCAGCGCGGGGATGAACGAGTGGATGCCCTGCCGGCGTGGCTCGATGACCGTGCGGTAGTAGTCCACCATCTCGTCGGCGTCCTCGAAGTAGACCATCACGTCCACGCCGCTCTGGGCCTTCACCTCGATGGCGGGAATCACCTCCACGCCGTCGGCGCGCTCGAGCGCTTCCACCGCGCCGCGGATCTCCGAGTGGTCGGTCACGGCGATGCCGATGCCTTTGGCCTTGGCCACGCGCAGCAGCTCGTCCGTGGACGTAAAGGCGTCCATCGAACGGTGGGTGTGCAGGTGGAGATCGAAGGCGCGCTCCCCTGGGGCGATGGCGACGGCGGGTCCGGTCATGATGACCTAGTGTAGCGCGACGATGCGTGGTTCGCAGCCCTCAGGAGCGCTTTTTGGCGCGTTCCTGCCAGGTGCCGGCGGCAGCGATGGCACCCACGGTCAGGAGCCACCCGGTCGCGATCATCGCGGCCGCGGCGGCGGTACGT
>JAGOUB010000006.1 GCA_018061525.1 Candidatus Peribacteraceae bacterium | reverse complement strand
CGAGAAGGGCGACGGCCAGTTCGGCGTCGTCTCCTCGTATCACAAGATGCCGAAAGGAGCGGCGATCAAAGGTATGAGTTGGGCGCTCAATGATTTTGCCCAGAAGAACTTTTAATCGGTTCTTTTAACAGCGCGCCAAAAGTCCTTTTTCTGTGTCAGTGCCAACGTTTTGGTATCCACTTTCTTTGGCGCAAAGAAAGTGGAGAAAGAAACAGGCCGCTGACGTTGTGGTGCCTGCGCGGAATGGCTCGGTCCGCGGGCGGCGCAAACTCGGCCGCGCCTCTTTTGAGTCGCGCGGCCTCGGACCTGCGCCGCCACTATTCGCGGACAGCTTCGCCAATCGCGCGACGGCACCACAACGAGGCGGCCACGCTGTGGAGGGATGTAGCAGCACCGAACATCACCTCCGGCGCATGGTCGCGTCTTTGCCTGCGGAGGGGCGCGCGCCGGCCGGGGGTGAAGGGGCACGAAGTCAGACAGCCACCTTCGGGAGGGCGTCACTACCAAGCAGAACCATGGAGGTGGGCTCGGCGCGCCAGCGCTTTTGGGTACTTTTGGCGCGCTGCCAAAAGTACCAATCGTCTTATTTCTTTAACAACCAATGCAGCAATCCCATCGCCGCAGCCGCCACCAAAGTCGGCGTCCAACCGACCATGATGAGCTGCGTCTCGGTCTCCAGCCCCTGCAGAATATTGGCGCAGAGCAGGAGGATGAGCAGGTTCACGATCAGCGAGGCCAGGAAGCCGCTGAGGATGGCCACCGGCAGCGTCACAAGCGCGAGCACCGGGCGCGCGACGGCGTTGAGGATGCCCAGTACCAGCCAGATGACGACGAAGCCCGTTAGGCCGTTGGTCACCTGGAAGCCCGTCGGGAACATCTGCGTCAGCAGCCAGAGTAGGCCGGCGGTGGCGAGGAGGCGGAGGAGAAGGTGCTTGATCATAGTTTCTGGAAGGAAATCTGAACGGCCTTGCCGTCGATCTCGACCGACGTGGCCGGGTTGATCTTTTGGCCAAAGCTGGCGTTCGTCTCGGCCTGGATGAGGGCCTTGAAGGTGTCTGTCAGTTCGATGCCCTCGACGTGCAGCTCGATCCTGTCCGACACCGCCAGGCCGCCTTCCTTGCGTAGCTGCTGGATGGCGCGGATGAGGTCGCGCACGAGGCCTTCTTGCTCCAGCTCGGCCGACACCTGCGTGTTCAGGCTAACGACGATGCCCTGGTCGGCGGCCACGGTCTGGCCCTCACCGGCCTGGTAGGCGATCGTCACCTCGTCGGGGCTGAGGCGCTCCTCCAGTACCAACACGGTGCCGTCAGCCTCGATCGTGAACTCACCGCGCTTGCCGGCGGCGATCACTTCCTGCACGCGGCCGCCCAGGCGCGGGCCGACCTTGCGGGCGTTCACCTGCGCCACGGCACGGCCCAGACTGCCCGGGTCGTCGCTCAGGATGACGTCCTTCACGTTCAATTCTTGGCGAAGCAGGATGATCTCCTCGGCATTCAAGAGGCCAAGTTGAGATGGCGGCACGGCAAGCGTGACTGACTGGAGCGGTTGGCGCACACGCACCTTGGCCTCGCTGCGGAGCTTGAGTCCCAGCGAGACAGCGGTGCGCAGCAGGCGCGTACGGGCGATCAGGTCGTGTTCTTCCTTCGAGAGCGCGCGCGGCTCGGGCCAGAGCGTCAGGTGCACTGAGGCGTGCGGGGCGCGCGTCAGGTTGAGATACATCGATTCGGTCACGAACGGGCAGAACGGCGCGAGCAGCTGCGAGATCGTCACGAGTACGCCGTGCAGCGTCTGCAGGGCGTCGTCGCGCTCGCGGGTGCTATCGCCCATGGGCTGTTCCATATCGCCCTTACCGGCGAAGCGGCGGCGCGAGAGGCGGATGTACCAGTTGGTCAGGGCGTCGATCGAGTCCTTCAGCTCGGCGCAGCCCGCCGAGAGATCGTAGGCCTCCAGCTGCTCCGTCATGCGGTTGGCCAGGTCCTGCGTCTGGGCGGTGATCCAGCGGTCGAGCGGGTGCGCCGACGGGCGGCGGTCCGCCGACGGCTCGAAGCCGGCCTCGTTGGCGTAGGTCACGAAGAACGAGTAGCTGTTCCAGAGCGGCAGCACGACGGATCGCACGTTCTCCTCTACGGCACGCTCCGAGAAGCGCATGTCCTCGGCGCGCACCGCCGGCGAACCCATGAGCGTGAAGCGCAGCGCGTCGGCGCCGTGCTTCTCCACTACCTCCAGCGGGTCGGGGTAGTTCTTCAGCTTCTTGCTCATCTTGAGGCCGTCTTCGGCCAGCACCGTGCCGTTCACGATACAGTGACGGAAGGGCGAGCGGCCGAAGAGCGCGGCACCCAGCACCGTCAGCGTGTAGAACCAGCCGCGGGTCTGGTCGATGCCTTCGGCGATGAAATCGGCTGGGAAGTTTACGGGCAGCGTCTCGCCGTCCTTCTCCACGGTGGAACCGAAGCGCTGGGGGAAGCCGTACTGGGCGTAGGGCATCGAGCCGCTCTCGAACCAGCAGTCGAGCACCTCGGGCGTGCGCTCACAGAGCGGGCTCAGGTCGTAGGTGTGGCAGGCCAGGTTCTCGATGCGGCCCGACGACATTTCGGCGTAGGTCTGGTTCTGCATGAAGGCGCGCATCGCAGCCATGAAGCCGCCGTGTGCCACGAGCAGCACGCGCTTGCCCGGGTAGGTCTTCTGGATGTAGCGGTAGGCGGCCTGGGCGCGGCCGAGGAATTCCGAGAGGCTCTCGCCGCCCTCGGGGGTGAGCGACGTAAGGCACGGGTTGCCCGGGTGCCTGCCGTCGAACTCTTTCTTCCCGCGGCCCTGCCAGTCGCCCATCATGCGCTCGCGGAACATGGGGTTCTTCTCGGTGATCTCCAGTCCCAGGTGGCCGCCGAGCGCATTGGCGGTGTCGACGGCGCGGATGAGGTCCGAGGAGATCAGCACGTCGTAGTGGTCCTTCTTAAGCGTCTTAGCCGTATCGGCAGCTTGCTGGCGTCCCTTCTCGTTCAGCGGCCGGTCGACGTGGCCCTGAATGATGCCCATCTGGTTGTGGTCCGTCTCGCCGTGGCGGGCGACCGTGAGCGTTCCGCCTTGGCCGTCCGACGGTCCGGGCCAGACGAGGTGGTCGACCACGTCCTTGTGCAGGTCCATCTGACGCTCGGTGTTGTGGTCCCAGAAGAACTCCTCCGGCGCGGCGAAGGCGGGCTTGGGTTGGGCGACGAGCTTGCGGTGCGCTTCGAGTGTGAAGTGGTGGCGCACGCAGAGCAGCGGGTCGGCGTGCGAGACAATTGCGATGTGTGTGCCGCGGTGGCGGGGGAGCACCTCGGCCAAGAAGGCGGAGATGCGCGCCTGCGTCTCGGCCAGCGGTTCCATACCGGGCAGATGGTGCTTGGGCTGGGGTGCTTCGCCCTTGAGTTCGGCGTGACGCTGGGCTTCGGCCTGCTCGGTCGACTCCTTCCAGGTCTTGCCCTCGTGCGGGCCCATGTCGATTTCGCGCAAACGCTCGTCGATGACGATCTCGGCGCCCGTGGCCTCGGCCAGGATGGCGGCGGTCTCTTGGCAGCGCTGCAGCGGCGAACAGTAGATGCGTGTGATGCCGCGGTCCTTCACGAAGTCGGCGCCCTTGGCGGCCATCTCTCGGCCGGCGGCGGTGAGGGCAGTGCCCGGTTCCTTCCCTTGGAAGAGGCCGGCGAGGTTGCCCTCGCTCTGGCCGTGGCGCAGCGTCGTCACGCGCGTGAAGCGGATTTTCTGACGGTCCATCAGCTCGGCGCGGTTGGAGATCACCTCCAGCGGGCCGTCGGCGCTCGAGCGCCAGATGGGCAGCGGCGTGCCCCAGTAGCGGTTGCGCGAGATGGCCCAGTCGCGGGCGTTCTCGAGCCACTTGCCGAAGCGGCCATCGCGCAGGTGCGCCGGCATCCACTCGGTGGTGGCGTTGGCCTGGAGCATCGTTTCCTTGATCTTCTCCACTGCCACGAACCACGAGCCGGTGGCGTAGTTGAGCAGCGGACTGTCGCAGCGCCAGCAGTGCGGATAGCTGTGGCGGTAGCTCTCCTCTTTGAAGAGCAGCCCCTTCTCCTTGAGGTGCTTGGCCACCAGGCGGTCGGTCTTGCTTGGGTCGTCCGACGGCTTCACGGACAGGCCGGCGAAGTCGGTCACTTCCTTCTTAAAGTGGCCGTCCATGGAGACGTGCTGGAGCAGCGGTTCAAGCTTCTCTTCTTTTCCAAGTCGGAAGTCGTCCTCACCGAAGCCGGGCGCGATGTGCACGATGCCCGTGCCGTCGGCCACCGAGACGAATTCGGCAGCTACCACGCGGAAGGCGTCGGGGTAGGTCTCGGCGTAGTAGGGGAAGAGCGGCTTGTAGGATTGCCCGACGAGCTTCTTACCCTTGAAGGCCTTGCCGTCGATCTCGTGCTCGATGTCCTTGAAGATGGTCGCGACGCGCTCCTCGGCCACCACGTACGTCTTACCGCCGCTCGTCACGCGCACGTAGTCGATGTCCGCGCCGACGGCGAGCAGCAGGTTGCCCGGCAGCGTCCAGGGCGTCGTGGTCCAGGCGAGCACGTAGGTGCCTGGCTCGTCCACAAGCTCGAACATGGCGGTCGCGCTCAGGTCGGTCACGTCCTTGTAGCCGTCGCTCACTTCGAAGTTCGAGAGCGGCGTCACGCAGCGTGGGCAGACGTGCATCGGCTTGTAGCCTTCGTACAAGAGCTTCTTCTCGGCTAGACGGCCCATCACCCACCAGATGCTCTCCATATAGGAGGGGTCCATCGTCCGGTAGTCGTTATCCATGTCGACCCAACGGCCGGCGCGCTCGACGGTCACGCGCCACTCGGCGGCGTAGCGCTGGACGGCGTTGCGGCAGAGCTGGTTGAAGGCGGCGACGCCCATCTTCTCGATGTCGGGCTTGCCGGCGATGCCGTGCTCCTTCTCGATGATGTTCTCGATCGGCAGGCCGTGGCAGTCCCAGCCGAAGCGGCGCTCCACGCGCTTGCCGCGCATGGTCTGGTAGCGCGGCATCACGTCTTTGATGGTGCCGGCGAGCAGGTGGCCGTAGTGGGGGAGTCCCGTGGCGAAGGGCGGGCCGTCATAGAAGCCGTAGCGCTCGCCGCTCGCGCGCTCCTCGAGGCTGCGCTCGAAGACGTTTTCCTGGCGCCAGTATTCGAGCAGGCCGCGTTCCAGCTCGGGGAACGATTGCCGGGGATCAACGGGGTCGAAAGCGGGCATTGGGAGGCGTCGGAAGTCGCTCAAAGCGTAGAGGAAACGGCTGCCAAATGCACGGATCCTGCCGCGTTGACGGATGCCTCCAAAAGCCGGATCATCGGCCCCATGCCGTTGCGGCCTCTCAGTAAATACCATCTCGGCGAATGGTCGCGGACCACCCTGGACCGCCTCGTGCGCACGCCCTCGTTCGCGCCGCAGCAGGTGCGCGAGAAGATGGCCCTGGTGAAGAAGTTGATCGGCAAAGAGGCATTCGAGGAGCGCATCGACGACTATTGGGAGGACGATCCGGAGGGTGTGCCCTACCTCATCTGCCAGCTTGGCCGCCGCGAGAATGCCGACTTCACGCTCTTCGTGCCGTCGCACATCGACACCGTGAAGCCCGATCCTGACTGGGCGACGCCCCACCAGCTCGGCGCCAGCTCGCTCGCTTCCGATCGCCTGGAAGGGCTCGGGGCCTACGATGAGCAGTCGTCGGTCTTGAATGGCATCCGCATCCTCCGCGAGGTGCAAGTACCCGACGGGATGTGCGTCTTCGTGGCCTTCGTCGGCGATGAGGAATACCGATCGCACGCCGCTCGCCACATCATCGGTAACTGGCCGCACTTCCAGTCCGTCGACGCCGTGCTCAGCTCCGAGATCGGGCCGCTCAAGGTGCCCGAAGGCGACGACGTGATGCGCGTCATCCTCGGCCGCCGTGGCATCCTCAAGACCCGTCTCCACGCCAAGCTCGTGAAGGGCGCCGGCCACGGTGCCCGCCCGGCCATGCCGTCGGCTTACCACGAGCTCGCCCAGGTCTATCGCTTTTTTAATCCTGACCAGCTCGATCCGCTCCCGCCGGAGCTGCGCGCCTGCGCCCCGCACTTGCGGCATCACCCCGTGCTCTTCGGTGCCGAGGGGCCGGAGCCGGGACCGCTGGGCTATGAGGAGGTGTTTGCCGCCGATGTTTCCGCCGGTTCCGAAGGGCTTATCCGTCCGCAGGAGGCCAAGGCCAACTATAAGACGCTCCTTGTCCCGCCTTCTACTATTACCTCCGCCCTGCGTGCCCAGGCCGAGGCGCTTGAGCGCCTGCATGTCGTACGCCAGTGGCAGTCGCGCGGCATCCGCGTCACCCTCAATAAACGTACCGACAGCACGTCGTATTCGCCGTTCCAAGTCGATCCTGCGCATCCTTTTGTCGGGGTAGTCAGCCATGGTATCGAGCGTGTCTCGCACGAGGCGCCGGTGATGGCCTACGGCGATTCCAACGCCGACGAAAATCTGTACGCCATGGAGGGCGGCAAGCCGACCTTAAGCGTGCCTATCAAGGGCGGCGGTGCGCATTCGCCGCAAGAGTGGGTTTCGGCCAGCGACATCGGCCGAAACTTCATCGTCTTCCGTTTCCTTATTGAGCAGGCGCTTGATCGCTGGTCTGATGCGAAGAGGAGGCTGTAGCCAAACACGTCTTCCTGACGATTTTCGGCGCCCGATCTTGTGTTCACTTTGATTGACAATCTGGTCGAGATTCCTACAATTCAGGTCCCGAATGAGCACTTCAACTCTCGCCACCGGCGCGCGCCTCAGTTCGACCGACACATTCACGTCGGATGACGCGCTCGATCTCGACGGCGATGTTGGCTCGCAGGCCGACATCGACACATTGATCGAGACATCGCCTCTCTTCAAGAATGATCGCCTCATCGACGCGGCCATCCAGCGCGTGGCCGCCGACGTCGCCCTGGCGGTGGAGATCTGCACCACGGAATTCCTACTGAAGCATCCTCATTCCGCCGCCGCTCTGCTCGTGGCCGCCGAGGCCCGTGACGGCGATCTGCGCGAAAAAATCCGCAACGAGATCGGCGCCGACCACTCCCTCGATATCCTCGTCGCCGTCATGCTCGAGAAAGATGCCCGCCCGCGCTTGCGCGAGATGGTTGGCAGGGTCCGCGCCTTGCTCGCCGTCCGCCTCTGCGAAGTGGCGATCTCGCTGGGCATGTCGGAGAAGATGCTGACTAATCGCCTCGCAACCGCCTGATTGGCGCTTGCATCATAGGAAAAAGAATGCAGAATACCGCTGATTTTTCCTTCCATGATGCCCGAGGAGACTCCTCCCACCAGCGGCCGCGGCTTGGATTGGCTGCGTAATCGCGTCACTACGCGGAGCGTCGAGTTGCGCGAGGCCGAGCGCGTTGCCCAGCTTCGCCGTGAGCAGCTGGAGCGGATGGCGACCATGCTCTCGCAGGGAAAGTTCGAGAGCCGCGCCGCCGAGGAGGTGATGGCCGAACAGGCGCTGCCGTGCGACGTGCCCGAACTGTTCGACCGCCGCCGCCAGGTGAACATCGCCTTGCAGTTCGTGGAGGCCGCCCGCCAGAAGGCCGCCGGCAACCAGCCCGCTTTCAACGCCTTCCATGCCTGGGTGCGCCGCAACGGTGGCTTCCTGCAGACCGACGGCTACGGCCAGGCGGATCTCATGGCGCGCGTCTGCTCGCCGAGCTGGGTCGTGTCGCACGCCCGCGGCCGCGTCTTGGACATGCGTACGCACGAGCTGCGCCCGTCCATCTGGGCCGCCGATGCCCAGATCGAGCTGCCGGAGGACGGCGCCACCTCGTTGCTGAGCCACGTGCCGGACGTGAGCGCCGGCCAGAACTCCTTCTTCCCGCAGAATGCCGAGGCCGCCCAGCGCGTGGCCGCCGATATGCTCGCCGATCCTTCCAGCGTCGCCGTCCTCGAGGACGTCTCCGTCGCCCCCTACCAGCCCTACGCCACCGACGAGGCCCGGTACCCCGTCGACGACTACCGCGGCCGCAAGTTCGCCTCGGTGGCCACCAACCATGCCCTGGAGCGCATCGCGCAGCTCAACGCCGACCGTAAGCACCCCATCCGCTACCTGCTGGCGAACATGTTCAGCGTCTCGTCCGTCCGCCTGGCCGACGGCACCGAGGTGCCCTTCGAAGATCCTGTCGCCAATGAAATCAGCATCCTCGTCCACTCACTCGGCAGCGCCTATCGCCGTTGCTTCCTCGGCTGGGAGTCGCCCGCCACCGAAATTGCCGTCTCCGACGGCTCCGTCATCCGCGCCAGCTGGTGGACCGCCGTGCGCATCCTCGGCAAGAGCTGATCACTCGTCCGTGCCGCCCGCGTGGCGCCACAGCAGCCACGTCACCGCGCAGAGTGCCGGCAGGGCGAGCAGCGGGAGACCGTTTTGGTGCAGTACCAGGTCGCCGAGCACCGTCGAGACGATCACCAGCGGCAAGAGACGTTCGAGCAGTCGGCTCTGCGTCATGCGCATGATCTCGAAGAAGAGGATGTACGGCAGCACCGTGAAGACGAGCACATAGAGCGTGGCCAGCGTGATTCCGGCGGGATCGAGCGGTCCCACCGGCACCCACGGCACTAGCGTGAGCGAGCAGGCCATTGCGACTACCGCCGCCCAAAGCAGGAAGCTCGGGTAGCGGGTGCGGATGCTGACGGTTTTCTGGTACTCCTGGCTGGCCAGCGAATAGGCCGCGAAGCCGCCTGATCCGAGGATGGCTGCAGCCACGCCGAACCACGATGGGGCGTCGATCGAGAAGGTGGCCACGAGCGACACGATGGCGATCGCCAGGCACGTCGCCGGCGCCCAGACGTTCTCGCGGCGCAGTAGTCCGCGTCCGCAGGTTAGCGCCAGCACTCCCGCCACGATCATGAGGATGTAGCTGGTGGGGTTGATGGTCCGGAGCGAAGCGTAGGTGCCCACCGTGGTCACAAAGAGGGCGATGCCGGAGCCGAAGATCGGCGGGCTTAGGGGCGAGATCGGCATTAGTCGGCCTGGATTGGCGCGCATCATCGCCGCCTGTGCGATCAGTGCCACGGCGATGAAGGCAGCGAAGCGCACCAGCGTCAGCATGGGCACCGAGACGACGTTCTCAATCAGGAGTTGGCCTAAGACGGGGTCAAGACCCCAGAGGATGACGAGTACGGCCGCGGTGGCGATGAGCGTCAGCTGTTGGCGGCGCGGGCGCAGCCACCAGCGGTCGCCGGTGAGGCGCGAGCGCAGGTGCGCATCCATCGAGTCTGCCTCGGTCTGCGTGAGCGACAGGCTGGCCGTGAGTCGGCCGCGTCCGCTAGAGCGCAGGCGCTCCACCAGGCGCAGAGGGTGGAACGAACGGACCCAGGAGAGCCAGCGGCCCGCCTCGTGCTCATTATCCACCGTTAGCGATAGGTCCCAGAGTTTGGCCGTGTTCATCCGGCCGCCCAGGGCCGGAGAGAAGAAGTTTAGCGCTTGGGGCACCGTCAGCTTGCCCTCCGCCAATTGCACGTAGAGTTCGCCCAAGTCGCCGAGTCCCAGGGTCGCCAGGCCCTCGCGGAAGACCTGCGGCTGCAGCTCCCCGAGGCCGGGCAGGTTGTGGCGGCGCAGTCCCAAGTCGAGCATCGTGCGGCCGAGGAGGATTTTCTCCTGCTCCGGCGCCTTGGCCAGCTCCTGGCGGATGAGCGTGGAAGCCAAGCCGGATTCGACGTAGTTGAGCCACTCACGCTTTGCTTCCACCGCGTCGCTGAACGACACGTCGACGGTATCGCCGTTGGCGAGCGGCGCGTCGAGCGCCACCGCCTGGCCATTCACGCGCAGCGACGAGACATGGATGGCCTGCTCATTAAATAGGTAGAAGGCGGCGTCGAGCGCAGTCGAGCCGCTGGGGATCGTCACCGATTGCTCGCTCGAGCCGTAGACCACGATCTCCTCGCCCAGCAAGTCGCGCTGCAGGCTCGTCCAGAAGGCTTCGCTCTGGTAGCTCGTGCCCTCGGCCAGCGGCGAGATGCGTTCGGTCCAGGGCAACTGAGCGACCTCGGTGCCGTCGCCGGCGTGACGGAAGCAGTACATCGCGATGCCCAGGCGGTCGTACTCGTCCATCGCCTCGGTGCGGATCTTGCAGCGCACGCGGCGGCCGTTAGGCAGGATGACGGTGGTGTGGATGCCGCGGTAGCCGTTCACCGAGGGCGTATTGATGTAGTCGTCGAAGGTCAGGCGCTGTAGAGGCCAGGCCTGGTGGATTTGGCCCAGCACCTCGTAGCAGGCGGCCGTGTCGGGGCAGACGAAGATCGCTGTCATCTCGGCCTTGCCGCTGCCGCTCCCCAGGTCGTGGATGACGCGCGTCTTCTCCAGCGACAGACGGCGGCTGTAGATGCGCACGCCCTTGGGCAGATTCGGCCTCAGCTTCTTTTCCATGGCCGCCACCACGTCGGTGGCCAGCGCGCTGAATTCCTTGCGGAGGGTCTCTAGTTCGGCGAAGAGCTCGGGCTCCAGCACGGCCATCGATTGCGCCGTCAACTCGTCGCGCAGCTCCTTCATGCTCAGGCGGTCGGCAATCTTCACCACGATGTCGAGCGTCTCCTGCGCGAAGCTCTTGCGGCGCTCGGGCGAGAGGCCCATCACCGTCGTCATGTTGTGCCAACGGTCGACGATCTTCACCACCATGATGCGCACGTCGCCCTGCATGAGCGTGAACATCTTCCGCAGCGTCTCGATCTGCTCATCGTGCGAGGGCGAGGTCAGGTCGGCGGCCGTCAGCTTGGTGACGCCGTCGATGAGCCCGCGCACCACCGGCCCAAACGCCGCCTCGATCTCGTCGAGCGTGAGGGGCGTGTCCTCCACCGTGTCGTGCAGCAAGGCGGCGATCAGCGTGTCGCCGTCGGCGCCCATAGCAGCCAGGCGCTCAGCTATGGCAATAGGGTGCGTAAAATAGGGCTCACCGGACTTCCGCTTCTGCCCGTCGTGGGCTTTGGCGCCCATGTCGAAGGCCAGCCGCACGCGCGACCGGTCGGAATCCGACAGATACGGCAGGTGCCTGTTGAAGCTTTCCCAGCCCATGATTACACATTCTACCTGCCTAAGGCCTCTTTACTCAACGCTTTAGGGGCGAGGGGTCGTCTGGAGCAGCATCACCTCCGGCCAGGCGAAGAACCGCGAACGCAGGATCGATTCGCCGGCGCCCCGCGAGATCGCCAGCTCGGTGTCGTTGCCAACCGTGAACACGCCCTGGTCGTACTGCCGGCCGATGCGGCTGGGCATGGGGCCGAACGCCCCGTACCACGGCAGGCGGATCTGCCCGCCATGCGTGTGCCCGGTCGCCACCAGGTCGGCGCGGGCGCTCAGAGTGTCGAGGATCACGTCGGGCTGGTGCGCCAGCAAGATGAGCGGCCGTTCCGCCGGTACGCCGGCCAGCGCGCGGTCCAGGCTGCTGTGGCCCGACCAAATGTCGTCCACGCCGGCGATCGAGATTGATTCGTCGCCCAGGCGCACGGTCACGTTCTCGTTGCGCAGCACGCGCAGGCCGAGCGATTCGAGCGTCTCCGAGACGGCGTCGCTGCGGTCCGAGCGCGCCAGCGGGGTGACCATGTCCAGCTGCATGAAGCGGCCGGCGTCGTGGTTGCCAGTCACGGCAAAGACGCCGAGCGGCGCCGAGAGCGCCTGCAGCGGCGCCAGGCCCGAGAGGTCACTCGTCTCGTCGGCGATCAGGTCACCGGCGATGAGTACCATGTCCGGGAGCTGCGCGTTCGTCTCGTCCACCAAGCGCCGCACGAAGGCCGCGCCCTTGTAGGGGCCGACATGCAGGTCGGAGAGCAGAGCGATCTTGAGAGGTTTCTGCGTGGGGAAGGGGACCTGGTAGCGGCTGACGACGATGATCTGCGGCTCGATGAACGAGCCGTAGGCCACGCAGAGCGTGCAGAGCGCGCAGACCAAGCCGATCAGGCGCAGCGGCAGGCGCGACCACCAGCGGCTCTTGGGGTGCTGCTTAATCCAGAAGTGGCACAGCAGGGCCACTGCCGCCGGCGCCGTCATGGCGATGACCAACAGGAGATCCCAGCCGAAGACGGACGGTTCAAGGAGGAACATGTCGCGGGAGGCGCAGTGTGAGGCGCACTCTACTGCCGCCGGCGCGCGCCGCAAACTGACGGCGCCATGGGACGCCCCGCTTGTCGCCCCGTCAGAGCGGCTGCCGCTTTAGGTAGAAGTCCGTCGGCAGATCGTAGTCGCCTCTATTGGCCTCGTAGCCGAACATCAGGCCCGTGCCCGGCAGGAACCAGCGGTCGCCCAAGTGGTGACTGGCGCACTCGCCCGAATTCTTCGCCGGCCTGCCCTGTCCGTCGGTGCCGCCGTAGGCCGCGCGGAAGCAACGGTCGAACTCGGCGTCGCCGGTCACGGCGAAGCCTGCCTCGTCGATCACGAAGGCCTTGGGCACAAACGACTCATCGTCGCTCTCGGTTTCGCCGTACGGCAACTGCCCGGTCACGGCCAATCCGCCCATCGCCAAACCAGCCGTCAGGGCCACCGCGGCGACGGCCAAGAGGGCGCGATTCACCATCGGTTGCTTAGGCGCCGGTAGCCGACGTGGTCTTGGGCGCGGGCTTCTTGGGCGCTGCGCTGCGCTTCGAGCTCGTCGTCCTCTTTGAGGAGCTGCTGGACTTGGGGGCCTGCACCGAGACCTTCGGGGCCGACTCACGGTCGGCGGTGGGGCGGCGGGCGGGCTGGCTCGAGCTCGCGGGCTTCACGGCTGCGCGCGACGAAGCGGAGCGGGCCGTGGTCGGCGGCATGCGGCGGTTGTTGGTCGGGGCGGGTTCGCCGGCCGAACAGGCGGCGAGGGCCATAGTCATGGCCGCGACGGCGGACCAGAGGGCGAGTGTCTTGGAGCGGGAGGGCTGCATACGGCCAGCATGTCCGCGCGGGGAAGAGCCGGCAACGCCTTCGTGGTGCGCCGGGCCCTTCCCTGTGGTGCAATGGCGGATCCGCCGGGACGATTACTTTTTCTTCAGCATGTCCTTCAGGTAGCGGCCGGTGTGGCTGCGCTCGCTCGCCGCGATCATCTCGGGCGTGCCCACGGCCACCACCTCGCCGCCTTCGTCGCCGCCCTCGGGGCCGATGTCCACGATGTGGTCCACCGACTTGAGCACGTCGAGGTTGTGCTCGATCACGAGCACGGTGTTGCCCTTGTCCACCAAGCGCTGCAGCACGTCGAGCAGCAGCTGGATATCGTCGAAGTGCAGTCCCGTCGTCGGCTCATCCAAGATGTAGAAGGTCGAGCCGGTGGCGCGCTTGAGCAGCTCGGTCGCCAGCTTCACGCGCTGGGCCTCGCCGCCGGAGAGCGTGGTCGCGCTCTGGCCCAGGCGCAGGTAGCCGAGGCCCACGTCCGAGAGCGTCTGGAGCTTCTTCTGGAGCACCGGGATGGCGGCGAAGAAGCTGCACGCATCTAGCACCGTCATGTCGAGCGCCTCGGCGATGGTCTTGCCCTTGTAGGTCACCTCAAGTGTCTCGCGGTTGTAGCGCTTGCCCACGCAGACCTCGCAGGTCACGAACACGTCGGGCAGGAAATGCATCTCGATGCGCTTGGAGCCGTCGCCCTCGCACTCCTCGCAGCGGCCGCCCTTTACGTTGAAGGAGAAGCGTCCCGGCGAGTAGCCGCGCAGCTTGGCCTCGGGCGTGCCGGCGAACAGGTCGCGGATGTCGGTAAAGATGCCGGTGTAGGTGGCGGGATTGGAGCGCGGCGTGCGGCCGATCGGGGATTGGTCGATCACGATTGCTTTGTCGAGGGCCTCAAGGCCGTCGATGGAACCGACGTCCTGCGGCTTGGTGTGCGCCTTGTTGAGCACGCGCAGCAGCTCCGGCGCCAAGATGCCGTGGATGAGCGACGACTTGCCCGAGCCGGACACTCCCGAGATGCCGATGAAGGTGCCGAGCGGCAGTGACACGTCGACATGGCGCAGGTTGTGGTGGTGCGCGTCCTTGATCTCGATCGTCTTGCCGTTGCCCTCGCGGCGCTTCTTCGGCGGGACGATGGCCTTCTTGCCGCTGAGGTACTGGGCCGTCACCGACTTGGACTCTTTGATGAGCTCCTGCGGTGAACCCTGGGCGACGATCGTGCCGCCGTACTTGCCGGCCCCGGGACCGATTTCGATCAGGTGGTCCGCGGCCATCATCGTCTCCTCATCATGCTCTACCACCAGGACGGTGTTGCCGAGGTCGCGCAGGTTGGTCAGTGTGCCGATCAGGCGCGAGTTGTCGCGCTGGTGCAGACCGATGCTCGGCTCATCCAGCACGTAGAGCACGCCCTGCAGCGCCGAGCCGATCTGCGTGGCCAGGCGAATGCGCTGCGCTTCGCCGCCCGAGAGCGTGGAGGCCGAGCGCGAGAGCGTCAGGTAGGTGAGGCCCACGTTCTCCAAGAAGTCGAGGCGCGCCAGGATTTCCTGCAATACCTTCTTCACGATCGTAAACTCGTAGCTCGAGAGACTCTGCTTGCCCTTTGTCTCCGGCAGCAGGGCGGTGAAGAACTCGTGCAGCTGGATCACGCTGAAGGCGGTGGCATCAACGATGTTCTTGTCGCCCACCGTCACGCCGAGCACCTCCTTCTTCAGGCGCTGGCCGCCGCAATCGCCGCACGGCAGTTCGAGCATGTACTCCTCGATCTGCTGGCGCACGTAGCTGCTGTCGGTCTCGCTGTGGCGGCGCTCCAGGTTGGGGATCACGCCCTCATAGGTCGTCTTGTACGAGCCCTCGAAGCTGCGGCTGCCCACCTCGATGGAGAGCGGGTGCGGGTAGCCATGCAGGATGATGCGCTGCTGCTCGGGCTTGAGGTCCTTCCAGGGGACATCCATGCCGAATCCGACCTCCTTTGCCAGCGCCTGCAGGAGTTGCATCATGAAGCCCATGCGGCTGGCCGAGGTGGCCCAAGGATGGATGGCGCCCTCGTTGAGCGTCAGGTTCTTGTTGGGGATGATCGCGTCCTCGTCCACGCGCAGGAGCGAGCCGAGTCCGTGGCAGGTGCCGCAGGCGCCGTGGGGCGAGTTGAACGAGAAGCTGCGCGGTTCGATCTCGGCGATGCTCGTCTGCGGATGGTCGAAGCAGACGAAGTTCTGCGAGAAGCGCAGCGCCTCGTCGCTGTCGGCGTCGAGCACGAGCATGCGGCCCTCGCCCTTGCGCAGCGCCAGCTCGACCGAGTCGGCCAGGCGGGTGCGGTTGGGGTTCACGCCACCATCTTTGGTGGCCAGATCCTTCACCGCCAAGCGGTCCACCACGATCTCGATCGTGTGGGCCTTCTTGGGGTCCAGCGCCACTTCCTCATCCACCGTCACCACCTTGCCGTCGATGCGCATGCGCACGAAGCCTTCGCGGCGGATGCTGTCGATGATCTTCTGGTGCTCGCCCTTGCGGCCGTCCACGAGCGGGGCCAGCAGGTAGATCTTTTTGCCGTCGGGCATCTTACTGATGGTCTCGACGATCTCGCTGGAGGTCTGGCGCTTCAGCGGCTTGCCGCACTCGGGGCAGTGGACCTTGCCCACCTTGGCCCAGAGCAGGCGCATGTAGTCGTAGATCTCGGTGACCGTGCCCACCGTCGAGCGGGGATTGCGGGGCGCGGTCTTCTGGTCGATGGAGATGGCGGGGCTCAGTCCCTCGATGGAATCCACGTCGGGCTTCTCCATCTGGGCGATGAACTGGCGGGCGTAGGCCGAGAGGCTCTCGACGTAGCGGCGCTGGCCCTCGGCGAAGATGGTGTCGAAGGCTAGCGACGACTTGCCCGAACCGGACACGCCGGTGAAGACGGTCAGCTTGCCGCGGGGAATGGTGACGTCGATGTTTTGGAGATTGTGCATCTTGGCACCGCGAACGACGATTTTGTCCATAAACGGGATTTGGGGAACACGAAAAACGGCCGCGGCGTCTCGCCGGGCGCGCCTGGAAGCGTATAGATTCCGAAGAGTTTTGTCCAGGGTTTAAGGGGCAGATACTGCCGAATGGCGGTCGCTCGTATGACCCTGTGCCTGATGAGGCCGGATATTGATGGAATGGATGTTCTATTTTAAAATAAAAAAGCAGCTTGCCTTGGAGTTCCGATGTCGAATGGTGATGAACGGGAGCTGCACCCGCTCATTCACGGAGACGGTAATGTCCGATCTAGTGTCTCGCTGGGACGACTTCGTGCGCACGCCCATCAGCATGGAGCGCCTGCTCCTCCGCCTGCGCGACCGACTGGAGTCGACGATCCACGCTGTCCTGACGGCCTCCGGCCGCGGCGACCCCACCATGGCCGAACCCGACGCCCTATCCAGCTCGCTGGTGACCGAGGAGACCGTGGACATCGGCTTCGCATCCATCGTGGCAGTCGTACAGGCCGCACCCCTGCCCCTCGATCTACTGGCGGGCGATGCGCTGGCCCGTCTGCTACCGGCCGAAATGGTCGCCGAGATGAAGAGCGATTGGGAACGTCGCAAGACGCTGCGGCGACTGGCCTACGACTTGGCCATCCAGGCTGTGAGCGACTTCTTGCGCCTCCCCATCCCAGAGGACCTGTCGCCTGTCGCGGACGATGCGCCGGAACTACTCACGGATGGTCGCCAGCGCTTGGCGCTCCTCAATCTGGCCAAGGAGGCCCTCGATCGCCTGGGCTGCACGGTCCACCTCCTGACCCCTGCCGAACTGGCCCAAGAAGCGGCCTACGGCGACAAAAACGACGAAGAATGAGTCTGGCTGTGGAGACAGCCGTCAGGACCCCCTCCGCAGGAGGGGGTCCGTTCATCGTGCTGTATACTCTGCCCATGTTTACCGGAATCATCGAAACCGCCGCCAAGGTCCTCGAGCGGACCGACCACTCCCTCCTTATAGAGAGGCCCGAGTTTTTCACGGAAGTGGCCGTGGGAGCCAGCATCGCCGTCGCCGGCGCCTGTTTGTCCGCCGTGCGCATTTCAGACGCTTCCATCGGCTTCGACGTCGTCCCCGAAACCTTCGCCAAGACCTCGCTCGGCCGCCTGAAGGCGGGTGACAACGTGAATCTGGAGCGTTCCATGCTCGCTGGCAGCCGTTTTGAGGGGCATGTCGTCCAAGGCCACGTCGAGGGCGTGGGCGAGATCGTCGATAATCGCGATTTTGGTCCCGGCCAAGGCTGGAAGTTGATCGTGAAGGTGCCTGCCGCGCTCGTGCCGGCGGTGGTGCCCAAGGGCTCTATCGCGCTGGACGGCGTGTCGCTCACTGTCGCCGCCATCGAGGGCGACCTCTGCACCATCGCGCTCATCCCGCACACGCTAGAAGTGACCACGCTCGGCGTCCTCAAGCCCGGCGACCCCATCAACATCGAGACCGACGTGATGATGCGCGGATTGCGGCGCCTGTTGGAAACCATGAAGTAAGAGGGGACGTGAGCCCGGCCGGCTCGCAAGGCCCATCGATTGAACACGAAATATGTTCAACGTATTCTGCGGGTACCCCTCCTTTATGACCCACTCCTTCCGTCTCGCCGCCCGCGGTCTCGCCGGTGCGCTCGTCTCCCTGGCCTTGGTGGCGCCGGCTTCGGCTGCGCTCTTCACCGACGTGCCGGACGGCAGCCTCTACCAAGGCGCCGTGGAAGGACTGACGCTCCAGGCGATCGTGAACGGCTACGCCGACGGCAGCTACGGCCCGCGCAAGCCGGTCAACCGCGCCGAGTTCCTCCAGCTGCTCTTCCGCGCCGCGCGCCTGAAGGAGTCCGATGACCGCCTCTGCTTCTCCGATGTGCCCGCCAACGCCTGGTTTGAGGCCGCGGTCTGTACTGCCAAGGAGATGGG
>JAGOUB010000085.1 GCA_018061525.1 Candidatus Peribacteraceae bacterium | reverse complement strand
GACGAGCCTGCCGCTGACGCTCTGGACGATGCTCGCGCTGCAACTCCTGTTCTTAGGGCTCGCCGCGGGACTCGTCCGTTGGCAGCGCCTGCCGCTCCTTGTGCCCGCCGCGCCGATCGCCCGCGATCCCAAGCGATGGCTTGTACTGGGGCTCGGCGTTCTGCTTACACTTTCGATCTTAAAGCTGGTCCTGGCCGGCAGCGTCCTCACGCTCCAGGTGCCGACGTTCTTCGACGACGCGCGCGACAACTGGAACCTGCGCGCCAAGGTCATCGTCGAAACGCAGCACATCCCGGTCCAGATGCCGGGTGAAGACGGCGCGGGCGGCGGCGTGGCGTCGTATCCTTCCACCCTACCGCTGCTCAAGGCCTGGCTCGTGTCGCTCGCGGGTGGCTGGAGCGAGGCGCTTGTGAATAGCGTGCAATCTCTCTGGTTGGTCATCGCCGGCTTGCTCGTAGGCGGAGCCGTCGGTCGGCGCCGCGGATCGGCCTGGGGTTTGGCCGCAGTAACGGCGCTGCTTGGACTGCCGCTGCTCGGCATCCACGCGCTGCACTCCTACGGCGACCTGATGGTGGCGGCCTTCGCGACGGCGACGATCCTGGCGTTCTTCGAGGCGGACCGCGCCGAGAGCCGCGAAGGTTTCTTCGCCTGGCTGGGGCTCGGCATCGCGGCCGTGGCACTACTGCCGGCGCTCAAGAATGAAGGCTTAGCCGTGTTCTTCCCCTCGGGACTGCTTCTGCTGGGTTGGGTGCTCTGGCGCAGCCTGCGCCGCGGCGACAGCGAACGGAGCGACGCGCTCCGGGCGCTCATGGGAGCAGGCATCGCCGTGGCCGTGACGACCCTGCCGTGGCTGGTCTTTAAGTGGGCACAGGGCCTGACATTCGGCAATGCACACGCCATCGGCGAGACCGGCTTCGGCTGGCAGACCGGCGTTCTTGGGGCCATCTCGTACCACCTGTTCTCCGAGGGAAACTGGCTGCTCTTGCCGGGCTTGGCACTCGTTCTGCTCGCCTTGCGCCGCCGATTGGCCTTCGGCCCCTTACTGGTCCTGACCCTCTCGTGCTTCTGGATCTTCGCCGCGTTGAGCGGACTCTTCCTCATCAGCACCGACCTGGGCCATGAGGCGCTGAAGCAGACCGGCTACGGCCGGGCGATGGTGCAGGTCTCCGTCGCTTGGACGCTGCTGGTGTTCCTCCTGCTTCCGGATCCGCGCGACGAGGCAGCCTGAGCGGTTGCGCAGAGCTGATCTTCGCATGCTGGCGGCATTCCCAGGCGATCGATCGCAGGAGTATCGTGTGCACCGATGCCACGCTACGCCGCCTTCCTCGGAAACCAACCTCTCCTCAGCCTGAGCGAACTCCAGGCGGTGCTGCCCGACATGTCGGACGTCCGCCTGGCCAGTCGCACGACGGCGCTCTTTGAGACCCAGCGTCCGATTGATCCGGCCGAGCTCAAGACCTGGGGCGGCACGGTGCTGCTAGCAGAGGAGATCGTGCCCGATACGCAGCCGGCCGCCGTGCCGGGACTGTTGGCCAAGTTGCTGGAAGGCAAGAAAGGAAAGCTCACGTTCGCCATCCGCGCCGACGGCGTACCGCTCGATACCGTCCGCCGCCTCTACCGCACCTGCAAGGACAAGCTGAAGGAAGCGGGCTCGCCCTCGCGCTACGTGGGTACCGAACGCCAGGCCGCGGCCACCGCCCTGCTGCGCGACGCCGGCTTGCTCAACGGAGAGGGCGGTGCCGAGATCGTGCTGATCCGCGACGGCAAGAAGCTCTGGGCCGGCCGCACCATCGCCGCGCAGGACCCCGACGCCTATACCGAGCGCGACATGCACAAGCCCATCCGCGACACGCGCTCGGGCCTACTGCCGCCCAAGCTCGCCCAGATCCTGCTGAACTTCGGTTGGATGCTCGCCGGCGGACGCGAACGCCAGGGGCAGATCACCGTCTACGACCCGTTCTGCGGCACCGGCGTGATCCCGATCGAGGTCTTGCTGCGCGGCTGGGCCGTGCTCGGCAGCGACAACTCGCAGAAGGCCGTCGACGGCACTGAGACGAATATCGAGTGGCTGCGGAAGACCATGAAGATCAAGAAGACCGACGCCCCCTCGGCGATCTGGAAGCAGGACGCCCGCAAGACCTTCAAGCTGCCCTCAAAGCCGGACATGGTGGTGAGCGAGACCACGCTCGGCCCCGCCCTGATCGCACGTCCGACGGCCGTAGACGCCAAGAAGTACTGCGCCGAAGCCGACGAGCTGGAGACCGAATTCCTGCAGAATGCCGCGGCCGCCCTACCTGGCGTGCCGCTCGCGATCACCTGGCCGGTCTGGTACATGAAGAGCGGCGACATTCGCCTGGAGAAGACGTGGAAAAACCTGGCCAAGCTCGGCTACCGCGCCGTGCCCGCGCCGGGAGTGGCCCCTGGCATGGAGCGCCCAACCATCGTCTACCGCCGCGGCGACCAGTTCGTGGGCCGCGAGATCGTACTACTCACCCCACTCCGCTGACGTGATTCCCCGCTGGCTCCTCACACTCGGCAAGACCGCCCTCGCGGCGTTCCTGATGTGGCACTTCACGGCCATCACGGTCTCGGCGCTGCCCGACCGCTCGCAGTTCCAGTGGGTGCAATCGCTGCGCGGCGAGGTGCTGCCGTGGACCGATCCGTATTCGTACTGGCTCGGCCAGTGGCAGAACTGGGGCATGTTCTCCGAGAGCTCGGTCGCCCAGGTCTACAAGCACAGCTACCAGGTCTGGGACAAGGAGGCGAAGGCCTGGAAGACGATCGAGAAGCTGGGCTACCAAGAGCTCTCGCCGCTGGTCTCAACGCACGAAACGGCGCTGCTGCGGACACTGGAGGCTGATACGGCTTGGCTGTCGCGCGAGCGCTACTTGCAGCTGCAGTGCCCGCGGCTGGGCTTGGCGCCCGGCACCTGGGTGCGCATGGGGTACGAGTTTTTCACGATGCCGCTGCAGGATGGAGAGGTCTTCCAGCCTGAGAAATGGGAAGAGTGGGAGCCCAACTGGCAGCCCTGGGACGATCCCCACTGGACGAAGTGCCCCGACCCCTCGAGCCCGATGGATACCTGGCCGATCCCGCAGGACGGCACCGCGACATGACGCTTATCCCCCACGATCTCCTCCGGCCGCTCCGCGCCATCCACGACTGGCTCTTCCGCCCCGTGAGCGCCGTGCCGTTCGGACTACTGCGCATGGGCTGGGCGATGGCCGGCATCCTGACGCTGCTGCCGCAGGTGAACCGGGTGTGGCTCTTCTACTCCGACCAAGGCGTATTCCCGCCGGAGTGGGCCGCCAACTATTCACGCTCGCTCTATCGCTTCACGCTGCTCACCTACGTGCACGACCCACTGGCCGTGCAGGCGCTGTTCTTCCTATTGCTGTTTTCGCTGGCATGCATGGCGGTCGGCTACCGCGCGCGCCTGGCGACCATTCTGAGCGTCGTGCTGATGACGAGCTTCCAAGAGCATTCCTACGCGGTCTTCGCCGGCGGCGACAGCGTACTGCGCATTGTCGGCTTCATCCTGATGATCTCGCCGGGCATCGGCGCCGTCTCGGTGGACCGGCTGCTGGCGCAGGAACGGGTCTGGATCGACGAGAAGCGGACCCTACCTCGCCCGACGATGCCGGCCTGGCCGCGGTTGCTGCTGACATGGCAGATGATTCTCATCTATGTGACGGCCGGCTGGTACAAACTGCTCGACCCGATGTGGCGTAACGGCAGCGGCACGGTGGCTTCGATGAGCCACGTAGAATTCGCCCGCTTTGGCAGCGGCGTATGGGATGTGGTCGCCTATTTCTCCGTGCCGCTCTCGTGGGGCACGATCGCCTGGCAACTGTCGTGGTTAGTCTTCCTGGTGCCGCTCTCGGCCAGGCGGCGATTGCCGGGATGGCTGCGGCACTATCGTCTGGCCATGCTGGCCGTGGGCGTGGTCTTCCATGCCATGATCCTCGTCCTGATGGACGCCGGCATCTTCAGCATCGCGATGATCGCGGTCTACATGGGCATCCTCGACCAGGACGATTACGACGCACTGCGCGATGGCATCAACCGCCTGGCCAAGTGGCGCGGCCGTATCGCCGTGCTCTACGACGGTCATTGCTCGTTCTGCCGCCGGACGGTGCTGCCGTTGCTGCTCGGCGACTGGCTCCAGCGGATCATGCTGGTGGATTTCCAGGATGAGGCGGCGCGCGCGGCCGCCGCTCCAGACATCGACAAAATCGCCCTCGACCAGGCCCTGCACGTCCGCTTCCCCGACGGGCGGACCGGCGCCGGCTTCGACGGCATTCGCCTGCTGGCCTGGCACCTGCCCTGGCTCTGGCCGGCTCTCCCCTTCTTGTATTAGCCCGGAGCAGCCTTTTTGGGCCGACGTGCCTACAGGCGCGTGGCCGAGAACCGCCATTGCCTGATCGGGAAGGGCCGAAAGTGCTGAGGATCGCGTCAAAGGAGCGTTGCATTGCCCCCTTTGGTTGGTAGACTCGGCTGGCCGCCGGTTACAGCGGCGTGTCTTTCCATCACCGGTTTCCGCCACATAAGAACGCCGATTCCTCGGTAGCTCAGCGGTAGAGCAGGTC
>JAGOUB010000084.1 GCA_018061525.1 Candidatus Peribacteraceae bacterium | reverse complement strand
AAGAAGAGGAAGACGGCGGGCGGATGATCGGGCCGGCCGACGAAGACGACGAGCTGGTGCTCGACATCGATGCCAGGCGGCGGCAGGCGGCCGGGCGGCGCTTGGCCAGCGGCGTCACGCAGAAGCGCTCCAGGCGCTGGCGCAGGCTGCGCTCGAACACGCTCTCGGCAGCGTCCGCCGTGGGGACAGCGGGGAAGGCGGCAGGTGCCAAGAACGGCACGGCGGCGATGGCGAATGAGGCAATGATGAGGCGGCGGTTCATAGGCGGTAGGGAACGGGTGGAAAACAAGTCTGGCACTCGAGAAGACGGAGTGAAAGCATTTTCCTTACTTTACGGCTGATCCCGTTCCTGGGAGGCTGGGGCCATCGCTTCCTTGGCTGCCCGCATCGGCGACTTCTGCAAGGCCAACCGCCTCCGCCTCAACACGGACCTGGGCCAGCACTTCCTCATCGACGAGTCGGTGCTGGACGCCGTCGTGGCCGAGAGCGGACTCCAGCCCGGCGACCGCGCGGTGGAGATCGGCCCCGGCATCGGTGTACTCACCGAGCGCCTGCTGCAACTGGGAGCCAACGTCACGGCCGTCGAGCTCGACCAGCGCATGCTGCCGCTGCTCAAGCGTTTCACGGCGCTGGACGGCGAGCCGCACCCGGCGCTGACGATCATCCAGGGCAACGCGCTGGCCGTCCCCTTCCCCGATGAGCCCTACCGCATCGTCGCCAACATCCCCTACCACATCACCTCGCCGCTGCTGCGGCACGCTTTCTTGGAGTCGCCGCGCGCGCCGCTCAGTCTGACACTGCTCATCCAGCGCGAGGTGGCCGAGCGCATCTGCGACAAGGAGGACCGCGGTCTACTCACGATCGTCGTGGCACTGTTCGGCGAGGCGCGCCTCATTCGTACTGTGCCCCCGGGCGCCTTCTTGCCGCCGCCGGCCGTGGACTCGGCCGTCATCCGCATCGACTGTTACGAGAAACCGTTGGTGGAGAGAGACGTCCTCGATCACCTACTCTGGACGCTCAAGATGGCCTTCCACCAAAAGCGGAAGATGCTGCGCACCACCGTCGGCCGCTTGCCCGGCGGCGCGGAGGCGCTGGAAGCCGCGGGCATCGCCGGCGATCGCCGGCCGCAAACGCTCTCACCCGAGGAGTGGATCGCCGTGGCGGCCCGCTTGCCCGGCCCGACCTCCGCCTAAGATGCCGCCCTCAACCGCCTTCCTCCTGGCCATTCCGGCCGGGGCCCTTCTCGTCGTGTGCGGCACGCCGTTCGCCGTGGTCATCGGCATGGCCGGGATCGCCCTGGTTCTGCCGCGACTCGGCGGCCGCTGGAAACTCTTCGCGGCCATCGGCCTCTTGATCGGGAGCGGTCGCGCCGCGCTCATTCCGCCGCCCATGATATTGCCCAAAGGCTCGGTGACCATCCGAGCATCGGTGGCCGACGTGCGCGAGAGCTGGAGCAAGACGCGCTATGCGCTCAGCGACGCGGAGACGGGAAGCGGCTTAGCGTTGGGATCGCTCTCGGCAACGGTGCGCAGCGCCTACGCCGCCGCGGACCCGGGCGACATCGTCGTGATGCGCGGCATCCTGAAAGAACCGCTGCCCTACCTGGCCGCGCAGGGCATGGCCGGTTCGCTCGACGAGGCGGCCGTGTTCGAAGTACTACCCGGGCCTTGGTCGCCATTCCCCGCACTCGCCCGCCTGCGCCGCCGGGCCGAAGCACACCTTGATGCACTCCTGCCGCTGCCGCAGGGCGCGCTGCTTTCCGGCCTACTGCTGGGCACCGACGAACGCCTGCCCCAAGACGACGCCGACGCCTTCCGCGCCGCCGGACTCTCGCACCTGACGGCCGTCTCGGGCTCGAACGTGGCGCTCATCTTGGACCTGATGGCCCAGGCGCTCTGGTGGCTGCCGGAGCGTTGGCGGCTCTGGCCGCTGCTTGGCGGCATCGGCGCCTTCACGCTGCTGGTCGGCGCGCCGGCCTCGGCGGTACGCGCGGCACTGACGGGCATTATCGGCGTGCTCGCGCTCCGCGGCGGCCGGAAAGGCGGCGGACGCCGCGCCCTCATGATCGCGTTGGCGGCCATGACGCTCTGGGAGCCACGACAACTCACGGCCGACGCCGGCTTCCAACTCTCGTTTCTCGCGACACTTGGCATCGTCGAGCTGGGCCCGCCGCTGCGCACGCTCTGTGCTCGGTTCCTGCCCGCCGGCCTGGCCGAGGCGCTGGCCGTCACGCTCGCCGCCGAACTGCCGACGCTGCCCTGGTCAGCCTGGATCTTCGGCACGCTGCCGCTCCTGGCGCCGCTCACCAACCTGGCGGCCGCCCCGCTCTCGGGCCTGGCTACCATGAGCGGACTGGCCCTCCTCGGAACCAGCCTCCTCATTCCCCCGCTCGCCGTAGTCGCCCGGCCGCTCTCGTGGCTCAGCCTGACAGGCCTCGTCGAATTGGCGCATCTCGGCGCAAACCTCGGCGCCTATCTACCCGATCCCGGCACGCCGCCGTTGCCGCTGCTCCTGATGGTGGAAGGCGCGCTCATCGGCGCTGCCCTCCTCTCTTCTCGACTCAGAGACGGTACAGCCACACCCGCTGCCCTCCCCGCATTGTCGGCACCGGCAGGTCCGCCACCGGCTCAAAGCCCGGCAGCCGGAACGTGACCGAGGCAATACGCGCACCCGGCGGCAGTTCGGCCCGGAGCTTGGGCGCCAACTCTTTCAGGAGCACCGGCGTCAGATAGAGGAAGAGCGCCGTCACATCGCTCACCGGCTCGCGTCGCGCATCATTCCAATGGAGCAACGCCGGCGTGCGGCTGAACAACAGCGAGATCTTCCCAAGCAGCCAGACCGGCCACACAGCTTCGCAACCGCGCGCAGCCAATCCCGGCACGCGCCGGGTAGCGGCCGCCAGCACGCGCCCGTCGCCGGCACCAAGATCGCAAAACACATCGCCGGGCTTGAGCTCCAGCGCGTCGAGCGCGATACCCACGGCCGCCGACGGCGACGGCACGAACGGGACACCCGAGACCAGATGGCGGATGCCGGCCCATGCCAACAACACCAGGACGATCCCAGTCAGCGCCAAGACGAGGTCGACGGCGGTCACGCGACGGGGACCTCCGGCGCCTCAGGACCGAAATTGCGGTACGCGATCTGCGTCGCCACACCGGCTGAGGCCAACGCCGTCACGAGGATGCCCGGCACGGCCACATAGGGATAGAACGTCGCGTACGGGGGAGCCACCGACACCAGCACCGAGACAGCCACCGCGGCCACAAACACCAACGTGAAGTAGGCGGGCACCGGCTGCTGCATGAAGCGGCCGAGCAGGTAGAGCGGGATGATACCGAGGAGGTTCACGAAACCACCCACCACCAGATGGCCGGCGAAGCCGAACGGTACGAAGGAGATACCGATCATGTCCATGACCAGGTCGAAACCCCAGGCCAACACGGCCGTGGCCAGTCCGGCAGCAACGCCGCCCAGGAGGGCGCGCGGGAAAAGGTAGGAGCGCTTCATCGGGGCGACTGTACCGTAATTTTCAGGAAAGAAGAGCGGAGAACGCTTGCCCCAAAGGCCAAAGAGGAGTGCAATTGAAGCCCGGCGAGGTTTCCTTTCCGTCTGGACTTGGATTCAAGCCGCAAGGCTGGTAAGAGTCGGACGGTTCCCCCGTCTACTGCTATGCCTCACCACTCCGACCAACCGCTGCTCGACGCGTACGACGAGTACGCCGATGCGATATTCCGGCACTGCTTGTTCCGGGTCCGAGACCGCGAGCGGGCGCAAGAGCTCATGCAGGATACGTTCCTGCGCGTGCTCGAAGCTCATCGCAAAGGAAGTGAGATCCAGAACATGCGCGCCTTCCTCTATCGCATCGCCCATAACCTCATTATCGACAGCTACCGCCGCGATCACGGCGATGTCTCCTTAGAAGAGATGGAGGAAACTGTTGGTTTCGATCCGCCAGACGAATCCCAGAGTCCGGCCCGTGACTTCGCGGGAAGCGAAATTCTGGAGCGACTCCAGGATGTCGAGGAGCCCTACCGCTCCGCTGTCGTCATGCGCTACGTGGATGGCCTCGACCCGCGCGACATCGCCGACATGCTCGGGGTAACCGCCAACGTCGCCTCGGTCCGAATCCACCGCGGACTCAAGCGCCTCAGCCTGCTCCTCAAAGCCTAAACCCGCCCATGACCTCACTCGAAGACGCCATCGGCCACGCTGCCCAGTCGGTCTCACTCTCCGCCAAGGAAAAGGCTGCGGGACGGCACACGCTCCACACGGCCATCGGCCTGGGCCCCAAGCTCGGCGACTTCCGTCTAACCGAAGAGGAGCGTGCCGACAGCCGTGCGATCCTGCAGGACGCCATGTTGGGCAACGTTGCCCGTGGCAGCGGGCGCTCGTTCTTCGGCCGCCTGACGTCGTTCGTGCGGCTGCCCGCCGTGGCCATGGGCCTGGTGCTCTCCACCGGCCTGGCCGTGGCCGCCAACAACTCGCTACCCGGTGACACGCTCTACCCTGTAAAAATCTCGGTCCTCGAGCCGGTGATCGGCACGCTCCAGCCCACCTCGTCATTGCGCGCGGCCTGGTCGGTGGAAGTGCTG
>JAGOUB010000083.1 GCA_018061525.1 Candidatus Peribacteraceae bacterium | reverse complement strand
GCTCTCATCAAGCCGAAGAACGCTGACTCCGACTCCCCGAACGCATGATCCAGCTCACAACCTACCTCACGGTAGCCGACAACACCGGCGCGAAGCAGGCCATGTGCATCCACGTGTTGGGTGGCAGCCGCCGTCGCTACGCCCGCATCGGCGACGTCATCGTCGTGGCGATCAAGGAGGCCGAGCCCCGCGGTACGGTGAAGAAGAAGACCGTCGAGCGCGCCGTCGTGGTCCGCACCAAGACCATGACCCGCCGCAAGGATGGCTCCGGAGTGTGCTTCGATGACAACGCCTGTGTGATCATCCAGGAGGACGGCCTGCCCAAGGGCACGCGCGTCTTCGGCCCCGTCGCCCGCGAGCTGCGCGCCAAGGGCTACCAGAAGATCATCTCCCTCGCTCCCGAAGTGCTATGAAGCTCCACACTGGGGACACCGTCCTCGTTATTACCGGCAAGGATAAGGGCAAGACCGGCCAGGTCATGCGTGTCCTCCCCGAGAAGAACCACGTCGTGGTCCAGGGCCTGAACATGCGCACGCGCTTCATCAAGAAGACGGTCCAGTCCGCCGGCTCGATGCTTAAATTTGAGGCCAGCCTGGATGCCTCCAAAGTGATGCTCCTCGACCCCAAGTCCGGCAAGCCCACCCGCATCGGCTTCCAGATCGACGAGAAGACTGGCAAGAAGGTTCGCATCGCCAAGGTCAGCGGCGCCACTATCGTGGGCGTGGCCAAGGCCCCCAAGAAGACCGCTGCCAAGGATGGTGAGAAGGAGACCGTGGCTGCCACCGACACTGCTGCTCCCGCTAAGCGCGCCTTCTGGAAGCGCGGCGCTACCGAGGCCTCCGCTGGTGCTCCCGTCGCCAAGGACGGCGAGTCCACGGCCGCAGCTTCGTCCGCCGCCGACTCCGACATGAAGCACGCACCCATTGTCCGCCGCGCTGGTCGCGGCAAGTAAACCCCTATGGCTTACGACACCCTCCACGATCGGCTCCGCGGTCCCATCGCCAAGGCTCTCAAAGAAGAGCTCGGCGTGACCAACCTCCACGCTCTCCCGCGCCTCTCGAAGGTGGTGGTGAACGTCGGCATCAACCGCGAGAAGCTTGAAGGCAAAGAGATTCTCGAGTACATCTCCCAGTCTCTCGGCAAGATCACCGGCCAGAAGCCCGTGATGCGCAAGTCCCGCCTCGCCATCTCCAACTTTAAGATCCGCAAGGGCCTCGTCGTCGGCGCCATGGTGACGCTCCGCGGCAAGCGCATGGAGGAGTTCCTCGATCGCCTCATCAGCTACGTCTTGCCCCGCATCCGTGACTTCCGCGGTATCCCCGCCAAGTTCGACGGCCACGGCAACTACGCCCTGGGCCTGAAGGAGCACGAGGTGTTCCCCGAAATCTCCGAACTCGACATGCTGAAGTCCTTCGGTGTCCAGATCCAGGTTACGACCACCGCCAAGACCGACGCCGAGGCGAAAGCACTTTTGAAGCAGATTGGCTTCCCCTTCCGCGCCGGCCGCGGTACCGTTTCCGCCGCCTGAAACCCCTATGACCCGCACTTCGCTCATCATCAGCCAGCAGCGCAAGAAGGAGGCCTACGACAAGGCAATGGCCGCCGGTAAGAAGCCGCACCGCCCGACCCAGGTCTACAACCGCTGCAAGCTCTGCTCCCGCCGCCACGGCTACATCCGCTTCTTCTCGATCTGCCGCTGCTGCTTCAGGGAATTAGCCTCGAACGGCGAGATCCCCGGCATCACCAAGTCCTCCTGGTAATCCCCATGACCTACGTTACTGACCCCATCGGCGACTTTATCACCCGGATGCGCAACGCGCAGGCCGCCCGCCGCCCCTCGTGCACCGCGCCTCACTCCAAGATGAAGCTGGCCCTGGCCGAGCTCATGAAGCGCGAAGGCTGGCTCCAGGACGTGAAGGTGATCGGCGAGGAGCCCAAGCTCACGATCGAAGTCACGTTCATCCCCGGCAAGCGCCGCCTCGTGCTCGAGCGCAAGAGCAAGCCCGGCCGCCGCCTCTACACCTCCGCCTCCGAACTCCGGCCCATCCTTCGCGGTTTCGGCCAAGCTATCCTGACGACGAGTCAGGGCCTGGTCACCGACAAGGAAGCCAGGGAAAAGAAGATCGGCGGCGAGTATCTCTGCACCATCTCCTGATTATGTCTCGCATTGGACGCAAACCAGTGGCCATCCCGAACGGCGTCACCGTCACGGTGAACGGCAGTACGGTCGCCGTGAAGGGCTCGAAGGGCGAGCTCTCGTACGTGCACCTGCCGCTCATCTCCGTCGCCGTTGAGGGCAGCGAGATCGTGATCTCGCGCTCCGACGAGACCAAGGCCGCTCGCGAGCGCCACGGCCTGACGCGCGCCCTCATCCAGAACATGGTCACGGGCGTGACGGACGGTTACGAGAAGAAGCTTGAGGTGATCGGCGTCGGTTTCAAAACCGCCGTGAAGGGCCAGACGCTGACGCTGAACATCGGCTTCAGCCACCCCGTCGACTTCGCCATCCCCGAGGGCGTGACGATCGTCCAGGACGAGAAGAACAAGAACATCCTGTTCATCCGCGGCATTGATCGCCAGCTGGTGGGCCAGACTGCCTCCGACATCCGCGCCCTTAAGCCGCCGGAGCCGTACAAGGGCAAGGGCATCCGCTACTCCGACGAGCATGTCCGCCGCAAGGTGGGCAAGGCCGCTACCGCTAAGGCCGCCTAATCCGACTCTCCACTATGGTTCACCGCACAGATCATCGGCTCGCCCGCAAGAAGCGCATCCGCGCTCGTCTCTCCGGCACGCCCGAGCGCCCGCGCCTGACGGTGTACCGCTCGCTCACGCAGCTCTCCGCACAGATCATCGACGACGCCTCCGGCAAGACGCTGGCCGCTGCTTCCACCAAGAGTGTGAAGGGCGCCAAGCCGAACATGGAGGGCGCCAAGAAGCTGGGCACCACCATGGCCGAGAAGGCCAAGGCTGCCGGCATCACCACCGTCGTCTTCGATCGCAACGCGTACAAGTACCACGGGCGCGTCAAAGCGCTCGCCGACGCCGCCCGCGAAGGTGGCCTCCAATTCTAAGCCATCATGACTGCCAAGACCTCCAGCCCCGACCGTCAGCAGCGCCGCGACCGCGGTAACCGCGAGCCGAAGGAATTCGCTGAGACGACCCTCTCTCTCGACCGCGTCACGCGCGTCGTGAAGGGTGGCCGCCGCATGCGCTTCCGCGCCGTGGTGGTGGTCGGCAACCGCAAGGGCAAGGTGGGCCTGGGAACGGGCAAGGCGAACGAAGTCATGATTGCCGTGCAGAAGGCTACGAAGGACGCCAAGCGCCGCATGATCCGCATCCCGCTCGTGAAGGGCACGATCCCGCACGAGGTCTCCACCAAGCACAAGTCCGCCAAGATCCTGCTCCTCCCCGCCAGCGAGGGCACCGGCGTCATCGCCGGCGGCGCGCTGCGCGTCATCTTGGAGCACGCCGGCGTGAAGAACGTGCTCTCCAAGCGCTTCGGCACCAAGAACAAGCTCGTGAACGCCCAGGCCACCATCAAGGTCCTCAAGACCCTGCGCCTCTCCGCCCGCCCCGGCCAGCCCGAGGTGATCGCCGAGGAGGTGACGCCCGAGGCCGCCGCTGCCGCCAAGGACAAGCCGCAGGTCGTCGAGATGACCCGCTCCGAGGCCAAGGCCCAGAGCGAGATCAACCGCCGCGCCAACGCCGACGACACGCCGAAGGAGCAGCCCAAGAAGTAAGCGCTCCAAAGCATCTGTTTCCTGCAGCATAAAGAAACCCCTGGCGGACCAGGGGCGGGTTGCCGACCTCTTCGTATCAGAGGTCGATGTTCGGGATGAGGGGGAGGATCTTCCCCAGGAGGGCCTTGATCCGGGTAGCGTGTCCTTCGGGCATCTCGGCTTCTTTGTAGCGTATGCGTCCGGCGTGGGTGAGGACCACGTACGAGATGTTGCCGTCCGGTTGCTTCTCTAGCCGGTAATACGGCTCTTCCAGTTGCACCTTGATCCAGCCGGTAACGTCCCGGAAGACGGTGAGGACGGTGCCATCGGAGTAGGTGAGCGACCAGCGCAGGTCATCGGCATCGTCTTGCTTGGCGACCGGATCGCTGGAAGCGATGATGGCCTCTAGGAGGTCGAGCAGAGGGCGATCGTCCTTCTTCTCTGCGGGTCCTGTCTGGCGGCGTTGGATGAGCAGGGCGATCGCGACGGTCATGATCACCAGGCCGACGACGATGGCGACAGTGATGCTTGCCGCCATTAGCCAAGGGGGCAGGAGATTGGGCATGGGTTCCTCCGACGAACGTGGTTGGGTTGAACGAACTGAGTATTTTATAGAACATTTATTCTATTGTGGCAATATTCTAACGCTCATCGAAAATACCCCTGGCGGACCAGGGGCGGGGTGGGGTGCAGGCGCCGTCTCAATCGAGATGCGGCAGCAGTTGGACGAAGACCGTTCGGGCGCGTTCGGCGTGGGCCACCGACATCTCATGCTCCATGGAACGAAGCTTAATGCCTTCGATCCGCAGAACGTACGACACGGGCCGGTCGACGCCCCGCCACTCTAGTCGGCAGTACTCCGGCAGGCTCATTTCGAGCCGGATCGTGCTTCCTTCTTTGGATGAGACGAGGATCGTTCCATTGGGAAAGTTCAGCCATCGGGTGG
>JAGOUB010000082.1 GCA_018061525.1 Candidatus Peribacteraceae bacterium | reverse complement strand
CGGGGGTGAAGGGGCACGAAGGATATTTCCTCCTTCGGGAGGGCGTCATAACCAAGCAGAACCATGGAGGGGGGCTCGGCGCGCCAGCGTTTTGGCGCCACCTTTTGCGCGCCTGCAAAAGGTGGCAGACCGTCTGCTTCATCCAGCTGGAAACAATAAAAAAAGACCGGATTGTTCCGGTCTTTTTCTTTGAGACAAAGAGATAATTAGCCGACCGACAGGCGCACATAGCTCTTCACTTTACCCTCACCGAGATACTGGCCGACGGTCTTGCTCGGATCCTTCACGAACGGCTGGGTGAGCAGGGCGCTCTCCTCGCGGAACTTCTTCTCCTTGCCGCCCATGATCTTCTCGAGCATGGCCTCGGGCTTGCCCTCCTTCACGAGCTGCTCGCGCCAGATGTCGCGCTCCTTGGCCAGGTCCGTCTCCGTCACCTCCTCGGGGCTGATATAGAGCGGGCTCATGGCCGTGGCGTGCATCGCGGCGTCGCGGGCGCCCTCAGCGGAGCCGCCCTCCATGCCGATAACGACGGCGATCTTGCTGTTGCTGTGCAGGTAGGTGCCCAGCACCGGAGCGGAGATCAGGTGGCAGTCGCCGAGCGAGATGTTCTCACCGAGCTCCTGCACGGCGGCGGGGAGCTTCTCCTCGGAGAGAGACTTGGCGGCGGCCTCGCCCTTCTCGAGCAGGGCCGTCACAAGCTCCTGGCCAATCTTCTTGAAGGTGTCGGCGCGGGCGACGAAGTCGGTCTCGCACTTGAGGAGGAGCAGGGCGACGGTGCCCGGCTTCTCGGCCATGAAGACGAGGCCCTCGGCCTGGTCGCGGCTGGCCTTCTTGGCGGCCTGCGTGATACCGCGCTTGCGCAGAATCTCGATGGCCTTTTCCTCGTCGCCGTTGGCTTCCTCAAGAGCTTCCTTGCAGGCGAGCATCGGCACGCCCGTACGGGCGCGGAGGGATTGGACGGCGGCGGCTGTGATTGGCGGCATAAAGGGGTGGGGGAGGGGAAGGGGCGGAATTAGGCCTTGGCCATGGCCTCGAGCTTGGCGGCCTTGGCCGAGCTGCCCTGGAGCATGGCGTCCTCGATGGTCGTCAGCAGAAGGTAGAGCGACTTCACGGCGTCATCGTTCGCGGGAACGAAGGACGTGAAGAGGTCCGGGTCGGCGTTGCTGTCGCAGATGCCGTAGACCGGGATACCGAGAATGTTGGCCTCAAGCACGGCGACGTTATCGCGGACGGCGTCGACGACGAAGATGGCGTTGGGGAGGCCCGTCATGCCGGCCACACCGGACAGTCCGGCGTCGAGCTTGGCGAGCTTCTTGCGGAGCATCGTCTGCTCCTTCTTGGTGTACTTCGTCACCTCGCCCGTCTGGAACGAGCTGCGGAGCTCCAAGTAATACTGCAGGCGCTTCTTAAGCGTCGGCCAGTTGGTGAGGAGTCCCGGGATCCACTTCTTGGTCACCACCGGCTGGTGGAGTGAGTCGCCCAGCTTCTCGATGAGCGGGATGCCCTGCTGCTTGGTGGAGACGAACAGGATCGTCTTACCCTCGGCCTGGAGGCCGCGGAGTGCCTCGCACAGCTCCTTGAGCTTGGCGTGGGTCTTCGTCAGATCGAAGACGTGGATGCCCTCATGCACGCCGTAGATGTACGGGGCAATCTTGGGGTTCCACTTGTTGCGCGGGTGGCCGAAGTGGACGGCGTTAGCCAGAAGGTCTTTCTCAGAAGGGAAAGCCATACAGAGATAGGGGAGTGCGTCCGGACCGGACGCGGGGCGGAAACCAATGCTGGGATCCTTGGGTCGACACGGACGACGTCATTTCGCCAGGCGCGGAGGATCCCCGTAAGGGGCAGGACCGCAGCGATCAGTCGTTGTGGTGCGCAGAGTATGCAGAAGGGCCTGCAAGGGCGCAAGTGGCATCTTCTCCAGCCTTTCAGGCTCTATTATTGACAATAAATAGAAGAATTGTACTTTGACTCAGCCGGAATCCGCCGGCTGACCTTTCAATCCGACCGAGGAGTCCACTGTGAAGACCGCCTGGATCCTGTTGAGCGCCTTGCTGCTCTGTCTCCCCGCTTGCACCAAGCATCAGCCCAAGGGCGACGTTGTGTTCCCCGACCAGCCGGAGGCCGCCAACCCTCCGGAGAAGCCGGCCCCACCCAAGGCTCGCGTGTTGACCAATTGGGACCGGGGGCACCGCCTCCGCTACCGCTCCATGAACGAGATGGATCTGCGCGCCGAACTCGTCCACATCGGCGGTGACCTCGTCAAAAAACCGAATGAGCCAGACCTCTACGCCTTCAAGGCCATGGTGGCCGAGGAGCTGACGAAGTTCGACGCCGAGCGGAAGACCAACCACTGGGACCGCGCCTTCGTCCACTATTCCGAAGCCATCCAGTGCGCTCAGGCCTTGGTGGATGCGTCGGACGGCCAGAAGATGGTCGAGCGGATCGCCCAGTTTAAGTACTACCGGACGCGGCCCGCGAAGATGCTCGGCAAGAATAAGGAAGCGAGCGACGATCGGAATGACGCCTTGGCCAACCCGGCCGTCCAGAAACAGATCCAGCAGGCCGAGGACGGCCCGCAAGACGATTGATCGACCATAAGGCGGGTTTCGTCCCGCCGCCCGGTGCCTCACGGTACCGGGCTTTTTTTATCGTGCGTCAGTGCGCCTTCAAGTGGGCGACCAGTTCCGCCAGCGGCACGCGCACCTGCGCCTGGCTGTCGCGCTCGCGGATGGTGACGGTGTCCTTAAGGCCCTGGGCCTCGTCCTCGCCGAGCGTGCCGAAGTCGACGGTCACGCATTTGGGCGTGCCCACTTCGTCCTGGCGGCGGTAACGCTTACCGATGGAGCCGGTAACGTCGAAGTCGACGCTTAGGTCGCTCTCTTGAACAATTTTTTTATACACATCGTCCGCCTTGGCGAGCAGGTGCTCCTTCTTGGAGAGGGGTAGGATGGCGACATCGAACGGCGAGAGGGCAGGTGCCAGGTGCAGGACCGTGCGCGTGTCGTCCTCGGCCAACTTCTCCTCGTCGTAGGCCTCGAGCAGCAGCGCCAGCACCGTGCGCGTCAGGCCGAAGGTCGGCTCCACCACGTAGGGCAGGAACTTCTTCTGAGGATCGTCGGGGTCCGTGTACTGCATGTCTTGGCCCGAGGCGTTCTGGTGCTGCGTCAGGTCGAAGTCGGAGCGGTTGGCCAAGCCGTAGAGCTCGCCCCAACCCCACGGGTACTGGTACTCGATGTCGAGCGTGCGGCTGCTGTAGTGCGAGAGCTCCTCCTTGGTGTGCTCGCGGATGCGCAGGCGCTCGGGCGACAGGCCGATGTCCAGGCACCACTGCCACATCTGGTTCTTCCAATCTTCAAAGATGGGACCTTCGGTGCCGGGCTCGATGAAATACTCAATCTCCATCTGCTGGAACTCGCGGGTGCGGAAGGTGAAGTTGCCGGGCGTGATCTCGTTGCGGAAGACCGTGCCCACCTGCGCGATGCCGAACGGCAGGCGCTTGCGGGTGGCCTGGCTGACGTGCTTGAAGTCGACGAACATGCCCTGGGCGGTTTCGGGGCGCAGGTAGATGTCGGCGCCCTCGCCCTCGATGACGCCCTGCTGCGTCTTGAACATCAGACTGAACTTCTTGGCCACGGTCCAATCGAGTTTGCCGCAGTTGGGGCAGGCGATCTTCTCGGCCATGAGCATCGGCTGCACTTGGTCCAGCTTGAGCACGGCCGCCGCCTCCACGCCCAGCTTCTCCTCAATCAGCTTGTCGCCGCGGAAGCGCTGTTTGCAGGCCTTACAATCCACCAGCGGGTCGCCGAAGTTGCCCACGTGGCCGCTGGCTTCCCAGACCTTGGGGTTCATGAGGATGCCGCTCTCGAGTCCTACCATGTCGCGGCGCTGGCGCACGAAGCGGTTCCACCACAGGCGCTGGACGCGGTTCTTCAATTCGATGCCGAGCGGGCCGTAATCCCACGTATTGGCGAGTCCGCCATAAATGTCGGAGCCGGGGAAGATGAAGCCGCGGCGCTTGCAAAGGGAGACAATCTGGTCGAGAGACTGGGCAGGCATGCGCGGAGGATAGCGCAGGTGGCTCCCTCCTTGATAGAGTGGCGGGCAATCCCCATGCGGACCGCGCCCTCCCTCGACCGCGTCCTCGTCGGCTGTCTCCTGCTCCTCGTCGCCGCTGCGGCCCTCGCCTCCTTCCTTTGGGGCTCGGGCACCCCGGTTCGCGCGCAGGTCTCGGCCGCCTGCGGCAACAACACCTCCGGCGAGACCTACGAGGCCTGCGTCGACAACGGCGACTGCGCCGTCGGCACGTGCGTCGGCGGATTGTGCACCGAGCAGTGCGACGGCGGCTCCTGCTGCAGCACGAGCTGCCGCTTCAAGACGGCCGACAATATCTGCCGTTCCAAGTCCGGTGCTTGCGATAGCGCCGAGCGCTGCTCCGGCGCCTCCGCCACGTGCGGCACCGACGCCCTCCTAAGTGCGGGCACTATCTGTCGCGCTGCCGCCGGTGTGTGCGATAGCGCCGAGCGTTGCGACGGCGTGACGACCGCCTGCCCCTCGGACATTTTCGTGAACTACTCCATCTGCCGCCAGGCCAAGAACGTCTGCGACGTGAGCGAGAGCTGCACGGGCGGCACGCCCCAGTGCCCCCCCGATGTCTACCAGTCCGCCGGTC
>JAGOUB010000081.1 GCA_018061525.1 Candidatus Peribacteraceae bacterium | reverse complement strand
TGTCGATGGGCGGCGCGAAGCGCCGGAATATGGGCGTTTGCGCGTAACACGCCCATTATGTGACGTCGGTCCCTCCTCCCCGAGGCGGGACCGGGTAGGCTAGCAAGCGTCTGAAGTGGTGGAACCCCGGAGAATTGCGCTCTCCAGGGTTCCAAAGGCCGTCATGTTGCGACGACCATGTATAGGGTCGGGCTTCTCGGCGCCTTTGTCCAGCCCTCCGGCGACAAAGCTTGCCCCAACCTGGTTTCAGGCGATACATGTGCCCGCGTTGCGACGCCGTCTGCTACATCTGCTCGTGCTGCGACCGCGGCCAGATCTACTGCGGGCCCGGCTGCGCCGGCCCGGCCAAGACCGCACGCCTCCAGCTTCTTCGCCAGGCGTATGCCAGATCTGAGCGTGGCAAGGCCAATAATCGTCGTCGTCAGGCGGATTTTCGGGATCGGCGGCGAGATTCCGTAACGGATCCCTCTCCACCCGACCCCCCGACCGCTGCCATCGTGGTGGTCGCGGTGGAAGCAGCCAACGGACCCCGGGCCACCGCGAGCGAGATCGTGTGCGTCGTATGCGGCGCCATGAGCCCGCGCGACCTCGTGCGCCCGGATTTCATCCGCCGGCGCTGGCGAGTCGACCACCACCACCCTGGGTTCCGCCGGAGTTCTTCGTGACCCATCCCCCCGACCGGCAGGCCACCATCCTGCGCCTCTACCACGCCGAGAAGTGGCCCATCGGCACCATCGCCACTCAGCTCGGCGTCCATCACTCCGTCGTTCGGCGCGTTCTCAAACAGGAGGGCGTGGTCGTCGCGTCCACCGTCCGGGTGTCGTCGGTCGACCCCTTCGTGCCCTTTATCCAGGAGACCCTTGCCAAGTACCCCCGCCTGCGGGTCAGCCGCTTGCATGAAATGCTCGTGGGGCGCGGCTATCCCGGATCCGCCGACCACCTACGGCGCCTTGTGCGCACGCGCTACCGGCCGCGTACGGCGCCCGAGGCGTATCTGCGCCTGCGCACGCTGCCCGGCGAGCAGGCCCAGGTCGACTGGGCCATCTTCGGCCGCGTCCAGATCGGCAAGGCCAGCCGCCAGCTCGTGGCCTTCGTCATGGTGCTGTCGTACTCCAGGCGCGTCTACCTGCGCTTCTTCTACGGCATGGGCATGGCGAACTTCCTGGCCGGCCACGTCGGCGCCTTCGACACGTTCGGGGCGGTGCCGCGTGTCGTGCTCTACGACAACCTCAAGAGCGCCGTCATCGAGCGCGTCGGCGACGCCATCCGCTTCAACCCCAACCTGCTGGAGCTTGCCAGCCACTACCGCTTCGAGCCGCGGCCCGTGGCGCCGTTCCGCGGGAATGAGAAGGGACGCGTGGAGCGCGCTATCCAGTATGCCCGCCATTCCTTCTTCGCGGCCCGCGAGTTCGCCGACCTCGACGACCTGAACGCCCAGGCCGCCGCCTGGTGCGACGGGATCGCCCAGGCCAGGCCCTGCCCAGAGGATCGCGCCCGCTCGGTCGCCGAGGTCTTCGAGGAGGAGCACGACAAGCTGCTGGCCCTGCCCGACGTGCCCTTCCCGACCGAAGAGCGCCACGCCGTAAGGGTCGGAAAGACCCCCTACGTCCGCTGCGACCTCAACGACTACTCGGTCCCGCACACCCAGGTCCGCAAGGCCCTGACCGTGCTCGCGAGCCCAACCCAGGTGCGCGTGCTCGACGGCCTCGAGGTCGTCGCCACCCACCCACGCAGCTTCGACCGCGGCCAGCAGATCGAGGACCCGGCCCACGTGGCCGCGCTCGTCGCGGTCAAGGCCGCCGCCCGCAAGCACCGCGGCCAGGATCGCCTGCACTTCGCCGCGCCCTCGACCAGCGCGTTCCTCCACGTGGTCGCGGATCGCGGCGGCAACATGGGCGCGACGGTCAACGGGCTGCTCAAGATGCTGGAGCGCCACGGCGCGGCCGAGCTCGAGGCGGCCCTCGCCGAGGCCATCGCCGCCGGCGTCGGCCACCTGCAAGCCGTTCACCATGTGCTCGACCGCCGGCGCGAGGCGCGCGGCTTGCTGCCGCCCGTGGCGGTGACGCTGCCTGATGACCCCAGGGTGCGCAACCTAGTCGTCACCCCGCATGCGCTCGCCGGCTACGACGTCCTGCACACGCCCCCGGAGCCCAGCGTATGACGTCCGGCGACATGCTGCGCCAACGCGCAGACGCGCTGCGGCTCTGGGGGCTCGTCGATCACTGGAGCGAGGTGGCCGGCGAGCCGTGGGTGCCGACGATGTTGAACTGGCTCGAAGAGGCCGCCCGCCGGCGCAGCCTCGAGTCCAGGCTGGTCAAATCGCGCCTCGGCAACTTCAAGCCCATGGCCGACTTCGACTGGGCCTGGCCCAAGCGCGTCGACCGCGAGGCCGTTGAGGAGCTGTTCAAGCTGGAGTTCATGGCCGAGGCCGCCAACGTCGTGCTCATCGGGCCCAACGGCGTGGGCAAGACCATGATCGCCCAGAACCTCGCCCACGAGGCGCTGCTCCAGGGACACGGCGTGCGCTTCACGACCGCCAGTCTCATGCTCGCCGAGTTGGGCGCGTGCGAGGGCACGGCGAGCCTGGAGCGCGCGCTGGCTCGCTACGTGCGGCCCGGCCTGCTGGTCGTCGACGAAGTCGGGTATCTCTCGTACTCGGATCGCGCGGCAGATCTGCTGTTCGAGGTCGTGACGCGCCGCTACGGCAAGCGCCCCATGATCCTGACCACCAACCGCCCGTTCGGCGAGTGGGGCCAGGTCTTCCCCAACGCGACCTGCGTCGTCACGCTCGTCGATCGCCTGGTGCACCGCGCCGAGGTGATAGCCATCGCCGGCGACTCCTTCAGGGCCAAGGAGTCCGCTGAGCGGAGCGCCGCCAAGAGCAAGGCCCGGAAGAAGTCGAAGCGGCCGCCCGACGCCCAGCCGGGCGACCAGGAGGAATAGCCCATGAAGCGCCCATCGAAGCCCGCACGGCTTCTCGCCGTCCAGCAAGAGCTTCGGCAACTCGCCGGCGAGTACCAGGCTTGGCGCGACGGCCTTCCCGTCAACCTCAAAGAAGGCGGCCTTGCCGCCAAGCTCGAGGAGGCCGTCGACCAACTGGAGGACCTCGCCGACGAGGTGTCGTACTTCGACTACCCTCGGGTCGGGATCGCGTACTAGGCCGCGCTCAACCGACTCATGCGGCGGCCGGGGAGGCCACGTCCGTGCCCGAACGAGGGCGTGGACGTGGCCTCCCCGATCGCCATCCGAAGGGGGGCCAGCTTCGCAATGCACCGCGGGCCGGAAGGGCGCGGCTAGCGCCCAAAATCCCGCGCTTCTTCTCGCCCGTCAACAGATGTGGCGTCTTCCCAGGGCTTCTCAGGCATTTGGCCCTCTGGACTTCCCCCGATTTCATGGACACCTGCCCCGCTACAATGGGGATGAGAGGATGTCTGCATGCCGAAGAAACGTCGCGAGTTCACGGATGAGTACAAGGCCGAGGTCGTCGGGCTATGCCGCGCCGGCGACAGAAGTGCTACGCAGGTCGCACGGGACCTTGGTCTCAACGAATCGACAGTAACTCGTTGGGTCCAAGCAGCCGATGGCCGCAAGGCTACTTCTGAGCCCGTAGGGCCGCTGGCCGCGAACGAGCGCGAGGAGCTGGTTCGGCTGCGCAAGGAGAACGCCCGGTTGCGGATGGACCGTGAAATCTTAAAAAAAGCCGCGGCCTTCTTTGCGAAGGAGAACGCGTGAAGTACGGGTTCATCTCCGCTGAGAAGGCGAACTTCCCGGTCTCGGCCCTGTGCCGCGTTCTGGGCGTGACGCGCTCGGGCTACTATGCCTGGCGGGCCCGCCCGATCTCCCCACGCGCCAAAGCCAACGCGGAGCTGGCCGAGACGATCGGCAAGGTCCACGGCGCCAGCCGTGGTACCTACGGCAGCCCGCGTGTTCACGCGGAGCTCAAGGACCAGGGCCTGCGGGTGGGCAAGAAGCGCGTTGCTCGGCTGATGCGCGATCGCGGCATCGCAGCCCGGAAGCGGCGCCGGTTCCAGCCCAAGACGACCGACTCCAGCCACGGCCACCCGATCGCCAAGAACGAGCTGGCACGCTCGTTCTCGCGCGAGGCTCCCAACCAAGCCTGGGTAGGCGACGTGACGTTCATCCAGACCGACGAGGGCTGGCTATACCTGGCGGTGCTCCTGGACCTGTTCTCGCGTCGGGTGGTGGGCTGGGCGATGTCCGCCCGCAACGATCGCCACCTGGTGCTCAGCGCGCTCACGATGGCCGTCGTCAACCGCGGTGTGCCGGCCGATGGCGTGCTGCACCACAGCGATCGCGGCAGCACGTACGCCTGCGAGGACTACCGGCGTGCGCTCGACGGCTACGGGCTCACCGCCAGCATGAGCCGGAAGGGCAACTGCTGGGACAACGCTGTCTCCGAGAGCTTCTTCGCCACCCTGAAGACCGAGCTCGTCCATCAGCAGCGGTTCGCGAACCGTCAGGCGGCGAAGACCGCCATCTTCGAGTACATCGAGGTGTTCTACAACCGCCAACGACGCCACTCCACGCTCGGCTACGTAAGCCCAACTACCTTCGAGGCAAAAGCCTCATGAAAAATCACCAACCTGCTTAAGCTACCTGTCCATGAAACCGGGGTAAGACCACTACGACAACCACGACCACGCACCGCTCAAGGCACTCTGGGAGCGGCGAATGACAGCCGCGATCCAGTCCCTCGCAGGCGCATAGGGCTGCAT
>JAGOUB010000005.1 GCA_018061525.1 Candidatus Peribacteraceae bacterium | reverse complement strand
GAGAAGGACCGTCCGAACCTGGCTTCCCAGCCATCTGGGTCGGCGCGTCCCTCTCCCGTCTCCCCCTCCTCTCCGGTGCACTCGGATTGAGGAGGGGGATTTTTTTGTGGTCAGGCGGCCAGTGCCAGCTCGGATTCCTCCACAGATTCCGGCCGCGCGTAGCGGGCGGCGATGTGGGCGTTAAAGCGGCCCGTATGCGTCTCTTTGTAGCGCTTAATCTGGGGTTCGAGCTTCTCGATGCAGCGGTCCAGCGCCTCGAACGCGCGGCCCCGGCGCGACTCGGCGCGCAATACCGCCCGCGGCAGCGAGACGGTCACCATCACCTTCACGCTGTCCCGGCTCTTGGCCGTCTGCCGGGCTTCCGTCTCGACCCGGATGGTCGATGCCTCGTCCTTGAGGCGGTCGCAGTACGTCGCCAGTTTTCCGATCTTGCGCGCGAGCAGCGGGAGCTCCTCGGCGCCGTAGACGATCCCTTTCTCGAAGTGTTGAACGTTCATAGAAGAGGGGGAAAGAAGCAACTCCGCACTCTACCCGCCTTGCCGCCGAACCACACGCACTCCGAGCTGCCGTCTGGCAAAGGCGGTGCTCCTGTGCTATACTGGGGAGAAACTTCCACACAAACCCACATGAATCTCGTTTCTGGCACCCCCGGCGCTGACAGTCCGCTCGGATCCCCCCAAGACCGCGTCCTTGGTCCGACTGCACGCCCGGAAATCGTCCGCGGCACCAACCTGCAGCTCAACAACCTTGGCGAGCAGATCAACCGTGCCACCGACGCCTTCACGCGCTTGCTCGGTGAGGTCTCGAAGGCCGTGGGCCGCTACGGCTCCGTGCAGCTGGAGAACCTCCAGCAGATGCCGATCTTCCCCGAGCCGATCCGTGCGCTCATGGGCATGCTCTCCAAGAGCCCCGAGGCGCTCGCCTCGCAGCTTAACCGTATGATCCCGAACCACACCGCCAACCGCCAACTGGCTAATGGTCAGACGATTTGGGTTGATGCGACGAATGCTGGAGACCGCACGCTGCTCGGCCAGCTGGCCACCCTGATCGACCGCTTCCGCGGCACTGCCAACGGCCCTGCGATCGGCGCCTTCTTCTCGCAGCTCAACGCTGCCGTCGGCACCAACACCAGCATCACTCTGGCCGACGTCGTCACGCGCGCCCGCGCCTTGGTGCCGAGCGCTCCGACCACGGCTCCCGCCGGCTCCCCGGCTCCCGTGCCCGCCGGCTCGCCCGCCCCGCTGACCGTCGCCCCTGCCTCCACCCCGACGGAGATTGTCGCCCTGGGCACCAACGAGACCCTGCGCGTGGGTGAGAAGCGCACGATCGCCGTGCCCTTCGCCACCGACGTCACCATCGAGGGTCAGCCTGGCCGTCTCTCTGGTAGCACAGCCGGCAGCGCCACGATCAACGGTCTCAAGCTAACGCGCAACCAAGACGAGAACACCGTCACCATCGAGGTGGCGACCGGCGCCCGCGCTGGCGCCCGCTCCGTGAAGTTCGGTTCTGAGACCCGCATCCTCACCATCCGCTCGGCCGACTAATCCCATGACCCCTCCGATCGACACGCCTTCGGCCCCCGACCGCCCCACGCCCGATGATGTGCGCTGCCAGCTCGAGGCTGTGCGCTACGACATCCGGCAGGCGCGCATTTCGACCGATCGCGCCGAGCGTGGCCGCGTTGCCCGCGACACGCACACCCGTCTGGGCGAACTGCGTGCCCTCGTCGCCCGCCTTGAAGGCGCCGACCGCACCGCCGTGCAGGGCGAGCTCGACACCGTCGCCCGCGACCACACCGACCTGTCGGTGAGTGCTCTCGGCGATGCCGACACCCCGGCCCCCGACGCGCCCTCGGCCGAGCCCGAGCCGGTCGACCAACCGGTCCCGCCCGCGCCCGAGCTGGGTACCGGCGTCTTCCGTCCGCCGCACCCCACGCCGACCACGATGACACAGCGTCTCGACAATGCGATCGCGCGCATGTCGTTCTATGCCGGCCGCGCCGGCCGCTGGGTGCGCGAGCGCTTCTCTTCTAATCCGGCCGCCGCGCCGATTATGACGGCCATCGGTATGACGGCCGTGATGGGTATGGTGCGCCAGTTGATCCCCGGCGGAGGTGGCGCTGTCACCTCGGCCGTCGAGACGCAGCTGACCACGAACTTGAACAGCATGGCCGGTGCCGGCGACATCCTCGCCCCGCTCCAGAACCAGCTGCAGGTCGTGCGCCTAGCGATCTCGCGCGTGCGCGGCGACGAGAACAATCTGCAGATCCTCAAGACCCTCCAGACGAACGCCGTCAGCGCCGGTACCGATGCTAACGCCTTCCTGCTGCGCCTGGCCCAGGCCGCCGGCCGCCGCTTCCGCGGCTCGGTGACACTGGCTCAGCTCGTGACGCTGGCCCAAGAGACTCCCGCTGTCGCACCGGCAGCCACCGTTGCTTCCATCAATATGCCCGCCGACGGCATCGACGTGCGTCGCGGCATGAGCCAGACATTCATCCTCACGCCAGCCACCGCGCAAGTGACTGTGAACGGCACGCCGCTCACCGCTACCGCGCCACGTATCGTCGGCCAGCTGACCGTCACGCGCACCGGTACCGGTCTTCGCATCCAGCGCAGCGCTACCCCCGCTCCCGCTGCCACCGTCACGCTGGCGGTCGGTGCACCTCCCACTGCCATCATGCGCGCCCTCCGCGTCGCCGCCTGATCTCCCACTCCGCCCATGACGCCTCCCGGAACCACCCCCGAAACCCCGCGCACCGCCCCGCTGACGCGCACGTACGACGACCTGGTCAATCAGATCCACGATCTGACTGGCCGCCCTGCAGACGCTCCGGCGCTCACGTTGGCCGAGGTCCCGAATCCCGAGTCCGCCCGCACCCTGGCCGTCGGCCGTTCCCATGACTCACTGACGGTGCTCGCTTCGCAGGTGCGCCAGCTGCAGGCCCGTCAGGCTGCGCGCAGCGACGTAGCCACCGAGCTCGGCGCGCTGCACGATGCGATCATCTCGCAGACGCATAACTACGCCCTCACTAACTCCGTCACGAACTTCGCCGGCGAGGGCGTCCAGGGCCTTGGCCGCTTTGGTGACCGCCTCTTTAACCCGTACAACAACGTGAGCGTGGGTAACCGCGTGCTTGACGGCGTCGTCGCTGTCGCCGGCGTCGCCGTTGTCGGCACGGTTTTGAAGAAGCTCTGGAGCACGGGTAAGAGCCTTCCCGGCATCCTCCGCTATCCGTGGAACGTGGCAAAGGCCCTCCTGATCACCGGAGGTACGCTGGGCACGGGCTGGCTGGCCATGCGCTACGTTGATGCCCGCGTGCAGACTGATGAGTCGAACATTGATAATCCCGCCCGCCGCGGCGCCTCGGCCACCGCCCTCAACACGCGGAACCAGGCCCTCGGTGAGATCAGCTCCGCCGACACCCGCACTAATCTGCGCAACGTTGAGCTGAGTGCGCTGACACTGCCCATCCGCACCACGGGCGGCAAGCTGCTGCGCTTCGTCACCAACGGCACCGCCGTGCTGGTACGCCGCCAGACTGTGGCAGCCAGCACTCGCGCCATCACCGAATCGATCCAGATGCAGGTCGATGGCATCCACACTGACGTGAACGGCGAGTTCGTGGTGCGCCAGGGCGGCAAGACAATCTATGTTCCGCCGGCCGAGTTCTACCGCGCCGTCGAGAGCGCCGCGGCCGGCACCCCGATGGTGTTCGGCGGTTTCAACAACCCGCGCGCCATGACGGGTCGCAGCCCCGATTCGATCACTGTGAACTGGCAGGCCACGCCCGCCGGCTCCTGAGCGCGCTCCGATCGTTTAGGGTAGGATAGGGCCATGCACCGGTTGTTCGCGACCTACCTCTTCCTCATCCCGCTGGCCGTCTTGGTCCTGACGGAACTCTGCAAGTTCGTCGTGCACTACCTGCGCTCGGGCAATTGGGAGGAGAAGCTCTTCCATCCCGGCGGTTTTCCCAGCTCGCACTCGGCCTTTGTGACGTCGCTCATGCTCGTGGTCTGGAAGCGCCAGGGGATCGAGTCGACCGAGTTTGCCATCGCCTTCATCTTGGCCTGCATCGTCTGGTACGACGCCGTGGCCGTGCGCCGGCAGTTGGGGCAGCAGGCGCAGATCCTCAACCGCCTGCAGCACTGGCAGCACCTTAAAGAGCGGCTCGGGCACTCGTTCACCGAGGTCTTGGGCGGCATCGCCTTTGGCGCCTGTGTGACGGTGATCGGCTTCTCGCTGGCTACTAGCTAAGGCTTTCGGGGCGGAAAGTGTGGCATACTCGGGGTACCATGCTGCTTTCGACCCTCTTCACCAAGACATCCAAGGAATCATCGGCCGATGCCCAGAGCATCAACGCCGACCTCCTCACCCGCGCCGGCTACGTCCACAAGACGATGGCGGGCGTGTACTCATTCCTGCCGCTGGGACTCCGCGTCCTGCGCCGGGTGGAGCAGGTGGTGCGCGAGGAGATGGACGCGATCGGCGGCCAGGAGCTGCTGCTCTCGGCGCTCGCGCCCAAGGAGACATGGATGAAGACGGGCCGCTGGGACACGCTCGACGTGCTCTTCAAGTCGGTCTGCGGCAGCGACAGCGAAGTGGCGCTCAATCCCACGCACGAGGAGGTGGTCTCGCCGCTGGCGGCCAGCTTCGTGGCGTCGCACAAGGACCTGCCCTTCGCCTGCTACCAGATCCAGACGAAGTTCCGCAACGAGCCCCGCGCCAAGTCGGGCATCATGCGCGGCCGCGAGTTCTTGATGAAGGACTTATACTCGTTCCACAAGGACCAGGCCGACCTGGAGCGCTTCTATGCCATCGCGCAGGCGGCGTACCTCAAGGTGTTTGAGCGCTTGGGCCTAGCCTCCAAAACCTACCTGACCTACGCCTCGGGCGGCTCGTTCTCGAAGTACTCGCACGAGTACCAGGTGATCCTGCCTAACGGCGAGGACACGATCTACGTGAGCATCGAGGCCGAGAAGCATGGCCAGCGTATCGCCGTGAACAAGGAGATCTATGAGCCCGGCGTGACCACCTGCCCCGTCACCGGCGGCACCGAATTCCGCGAGGAGCGCGCCTCGGAGGCCGGCAACATCTTCCAGCTGGGCACGCGCTTCAGCGAGCCGTTCGGCCTGCAGTTCACCGATGCCACGGGCGTCCGCCAGACGGCGGTGATGGGTTGCTACGGCATCGGCGTCTCGCGCCTGATGGGCATCATCGCCGAGGCCTTCAGCGACAAGTCCGGACTGGTCTGGCCCAAGGAGGTGGCGCCCGCCGAGATCATCATCACGCCCATCGCCAAAGAGAAGACGGCCGACGGCTACACCCGCGCCTTCGAGCTGTACGACCGCCTGCAGAAGCGTGGCGTGCGCTGCCTGCTCGACGACCGCATCGAGGGCTCCACCGGTTCGCGCCTGGCCGACGCCGACCTGCTCGGCATCCCCACGCGCGCGCTCGTCTCGGAAAAATCGCTCGCGGCTGGCGGTGTCGAAGTGAAGACGCGCGCGACCGGCGAAGTGGTCATCCTACCGCTCGACGCCGTCGGCGTCTGATCAGAGATCCTGCGGCTGCAAGCCGCTGTGCATCTGGACGTTGGGGGCCTTCACGGCCCGGCGGCTCTGGAAGTCCATGACGATGTTGGCGATGGTGGAGGCCACGGCGCGGGCCCGCGGCACGTAGGGCAGTACCATGCGCTGGCCGGTGCCTTCCTTGAGATCGAACCAGAGCTTGCCGAAGGGGAGCAAGTCCGCGAACTGCGTGTGCGCGGTGACGGAGGCGATGTTCTCGATGTTCATCTGCTGGATGGTGGCGCGGATGATCGACGACTGGTCGACGATGATCACCTTGTCGGTGGTGACGAGCAGCACGTCGTAGCGCCAGTCGATCCAGGCGGTGAGCAGGCTGATGCCGATGAGCGGCAACCAGAGGCCAAGTAGCAGGAGCGTTACCCATTCCCACGGTGCGCCGCCGTAGATCAGGCCGAAGCCGATGGCGGCCAGCACGGCCGTGGCGCCCAGAGCCTTGATGAAGCGCGCGGCAAAGAGGAAGCCGGAGAAGTGGATGGCCAGCAGCAGCTGCTCGCTCGGGCTGATGAGCTGGTCCTTCAGACGTTCCTCGTTGGTCTCGAGCGCCAGGATCTTCATATCCTCAGTATAGCCTTATTTCTTGGCTGCGAGCTTCCGCTTCCGTTCGCTGATCTCGCGCAGAACGCGCTCCGGATTGATCTCAATCTCCAGCTCGGCCAGCTCGGGATCCCGACCCTCGTGCAAGCCCAGTTTATGGGCGATGGCGTCCACGATCGTGAGCACCTTGGTCATCTCGTACTCGGCCAAGAGATCGATCTGCAGATCCAAGTCGGCGCGGTCATCTTGGATCTCGGACAGGCGCTGTTGGCTGATGAGTACGAAGGTGGAGAGGAAGATCGCCTCGAGCGAGACGATCATCGTCAGTAGGCCAAAGGGGAAGGGGTCGAATGCCTCGATGCCGAAAGCTTGGAGCACGCCGGTGTTGAGCCCGATCCAGACGCCGAACCAGACGATGTGCAGGTAGAGGAACAGGGTGGATCCCGAGAAATTAGTGATGACGTCGGCGAAACGGTCCTGGATGGTGCGGCGTGTTTCCATCTGCCGACGGATCTCGGCGAGCGTGGCGATGTTGCGCTCCACGGCGGCGGCCAGGCGGCCCTCGGCACTGTGGATCGGGTCCTGCTTGGCGGCACGGCGAGCGGTGGTCTTCTTCTTAGTCGGCATCGCGGGGAGTCTAGTCCCGCGGCCGGCTGATTGCCCTTCCTCGCCGGGCGATTCGATGTTGTGTATGGTTCAGGCGACCTCCCGCCCCTCCCTATGACCATCTTTCTCGACGTGGCCGATGACGAGCGCTCGCTCGTGTCCGCCGCTTTCCCCGATGCAACCTTCCTGCCCGCCGACGCGACCGCCGAGGCGATGGCCGGTGCCGAGATTATCGTCGCGTTCGTCACCTCGCGCTTCGACGCAGCGTTGCTCGCGCAACTCCCCGCTCTTCGCTTGCTCTGCACGCGCTCGGCCGGCACCGACCATATCGATCTGGCCGCCTGCCGCGAGCGCGGGATTACGGTCTGCTCCGTGCCCGACTACGGCGCGCACGTCATTGCCGAGCATGCCTTCGCGCTGCTGCTCTCCGCTGTGCGCCACGTGCCCGAGGGTGATCAGCGTGTGAAGGCCGGCGAGTTCTCGTGGCGGGGCCTCAAGGGGATGGCGCTCCGGGGCAAGACGATGGGCGTGGCCGGCACCGGTCGTATCGGCCGTGCGCTCATCCAGATCGCGACCGGTTTCGGCATGCGCGTGATCGCCTACGACGCCTTCAAGGTGGCGGGCATCGAGTACGTGGAGTGGCCCGAGCTGTGGCGCCAGAGCGACGTCGTCTCGCTGCACCTGCCGCTCACCGCGGAGACCAAGGGCATCGTAAATTCTGAAACGCTCAAGGACGCCAAGCCCGGCGTGGTCATCGTGAATACCGCCCGCGGCGGCCTGATCGATCCGGGCGCGCTCATCGCCGCGCTCGACCGCGGCCAGGTGGGACGCGCGCTGCTCGACGTGCTACCTGATGAGCATGACCTGAGCGCCGAGCACGGGCTCATTGACCACCCCAAAATCGTCGTCACGCCGCACATCGCTTTCTACACCGACGACAGCGTAAAGGAGCTCTACGCCAAGACCGCCGAATCCATCCGCCAGTGGCGCACGGGCGAGCGGCCGGCGCTGGCGCTCGCCTAAAAAAAGACCCCAACCGCGGTGCGGTTGGGGCGGGGGTGGGAGACGGCGTCTCTGTCAGGCGGTCTGCGTCGTCTCTGCCTGTTTGGGTCGCCAGCGGTTGGTGGCGGTCAGGCCCAGCCAGCAGAGCAACGTGACGGCGACGAGGCCGGCCAGCGGCCAGCCGAAGATGGCGGGCGCGAGGTACGGGTCGCGGTTCGCCCAGCCGGCGATCTTCAACGTGGTGATCAGGCCGGGAAGCGCCTGGACCATCATCAGGCACAGCCGCAGGAGGTTGCGTCCGTCGAACTCCTGCTTGAACGCCTTGAAGCTCAGCAGCATCGCTAGCGCAAACAGGATCGCGCTAAAGTACATCTGACGATCGTTGTCGCTCTTCGGCAGGAGCAGCGGGGCCAGCCCCAGGGCCAGCACCAGCATGAGCTGGGCCAGCGTCATCTGCACGGCGGCGAAGGCGGCCGACGTGGTCCAACGTCTCGAGGTCATTTGCGTTTTCCTTTGTCTCGACGGGTGAAAGTCCGATCGTCGGTTGCGTTTCGTACGCGTTGCCGACGAAATGTATATAAACATTAGTATGTAATACTGTCAATAATATGGGGTGGGCTTGGAGATAAGAAAAAACCCCTCGCGAACGAGTCGCGAGGGGCGGGGGAATGGTGCGGCCTGACGGCTCAGGCGGCGGCTTTTTTCGGCGGCGTGGCGGCCGTCGGCTTCTCCGCGGGCCGCTTGAGCAGGCGCTGGATGATGAGGAGCGCAGCGGCCGCGCCGACGATGATGTGGCCGGCGAGCGCGTCCTTGGTGGGGATCACGATCGTCGGGATCGTTACCCACTCGCTGATGGTCACGCCGCGGTCGGCGATGAAGCGCAGCGTTAGCGCCAGGCCCGGCACGGCCTGCAGGCCGAGAATGGCGGCCCAGACGATGTGGCTCTTCCCGAGTTTCTGGAACAGGCTCATGCCGCCCAGGAGGATCGCGACGATCAGCGTGCCGGCCATCGTGCCGAGCTGCAGCTCGCCGTTGAGAACCGTGGCGTGGCGCGCGCCGATGAGCGCTCCCAGCAGCATGGCTTGCGCGAACAGCATGCCGAACGCCGCCAGGATGACGGCCCACAAGAACTTCAGCATCTTCTTCTACCTCTCGAGTGAAAGTACGGATCGGGTGCGCTCAAGCGCTTTGCCGACTTAATCATCATTAAAAACTATTATGTAAAAATGTCAAATAGATGGGCAGGATAAAGCCGGCTTCCCTGGGGAAGCCGGCGGGCGATGAGGCGGTTAGAACATAGCCAGGGCCGCGTCGCGGTCCTTCGCGATCTTGAAGAAGACGTCGAGCCGGGTGATCTGGAAGACTTCCAGGATCTGCACGGCGAGGGCGGCCAGGATCAGCGTGCCCTTGAATTGGAGCGTGAGCCTCTTATGCAGGATGATGAGCCTGCCGAGGAAGACGCTCGACATGTGCCTGATCTGCGCGAAATCGATCAGCATCTGCCGGACGCCGTCGCGAACGACAAGGTCCATCAGGCGCTCGCCGATGCTGGCGATCTTCTGTTCTTCCTGGAGCTGTGTCAGCGTGCCGAAGGTGACGATCGCCACCCCCTTGTCCGTGTGTTCGACCGTCACGTACTGCTGCCTACTGGGAGTCGACATGACTCCGCCTCCGCCTTACCAAGGTGTGAACGTGATCTCACTGTGCGGCGATCCGCACCAGGGCATTGTGCAGTGCCGCCGCCAAAGAACAATGGCCGTGTCTTTTGCGCAAAAGAAAGCCCCCGTGAGCGGGTCACAGGGGCGCGTAGTCATTTGTCCTTTACTGGTGGACCTTGGTCCACTCGGTGGAGGCGGCCAGGCCGAGTTCTGCGACCGATTCCTGGCTCTTGCAGTAGCCGATCTGGAGGCCGAGCGGAGTGAACGGCCCGACATACATCTGCAGATCCTGCGAGTACATGTCGCCGGTGCGCACTCTGCGGTCGTGCAGCAGGCGCGTGCCATCACTGAGCGGCCGCAGCATCAGGAAGGTGACGAGGACCGAGATCCCGATTGGCTGCTGGTTCTGGGCCAGCAGTTTCATCTGTTCGCTGAACGGCAGGTTGAACGATCCCTCGATCGGGAAGCTGATGCGACTTCGGCGAGCCGGGCGCGCTTTCTTCCACCACTTACTGCCGGAAATCATGTAGCCGTACGGCTTGAGCAGGTTGCGTTCTTGCAGCAGCGGCAAATGGCTGAGCGTGAGCAGTGACACTCCGGGGTCGACGAACTCGTATAGTCCTTCTCTCACGGTGTGGATGGTGGCCACCGACGCCTCGAGGAGTACCCGTGCATCTTTCTGGATGACGTCGATGACGCGGTCCATGAGATCAGCATCAACCATCGTCTGCCGGAGCATGGCGATCGTACCGCCGCGTGCGTAGAAAGCGTCGAGCCACTCGCGCTCGGTGCCGGACGGCGGGGGATCTAAGGGGACACCCATCAGTCAGATCCTTCACGTTCGGGACAATATGCCGGAAAGCCGGCTCGGTCTGGGAAAGAACACTGCGTACGACCGTACGATCAATGTCCTAATCCGTCAATATCTGTCAAACGCCGTAATACTCGCGGTACCAGGCGACGAACTTGGGCACACCCTCGCTGATCGGGGTCTTCGGTTCGAAGCCGAGCATGGCCTTGGCTTTGGTGAGATCGGCGGCGCTGCGGGTGGTGTCGCCGGGCTGCATCGGGAGCATCTCCTTCTTCGCCTCCTTGCCTACCGCCTTCTCGACGGCGCCGATGTAATCCATCAATTCTTCGGTGCGGCCGCAGCCGAGGTTGAAGACCTCGCAGTCGTAGTTCTTATCCACCGAGGCGACGATGCCCGAGACGATGTCCTCCACGTACGTGAAATCGCGCTGCATCTTTCCTTCGCCGAAGACCTTGATGGTCTGGTCCTTCAGGATCGCGTCGGTGAAGAGGAACAGCGCCATGTCCGGTCGGCCGAGCGGGCCGTAGACCGTGAAGAAGCGCAGTCCCGTCGACTTCACCTTGAAGAGGTTCCAGTACGTGCGGGCCATCAGCTCGTTGTCCTTCTTGTTCTGGCCGTAGAGCGAGAGCTGGTTCTCGGTCTTGTCGTCCTCCTTGGAGGGGAAGCTGGTGTTGCCGCCGTAAATCGAGCTGGAGCTGGCGTAGACCAGGCCGGGGATCTGCTGCTTCTTCACCTCGTCGATCACGTGGAAGAAGCCCTGGATGTTGATGGCGATGTATTCCTCGGGGTGCTCCATCGAGTACCGGACGCCGGCGATGGCGGCCAGGTGGATGACGCGCTCGGCGCCCTTCATGGCCTCGGCCAACTTGGGGCGGTCGAGGATGTCGGCCTCGATGAAGGTGAAGTTGGGATACGCCTTGAGCTTCTCCAAGCGGGCGCGCTTGAGGCCCGGGTCGTAGTAGGGGCTGACGTTGTCGTAGCCCACGACAGTGTCGCCGCGCTCGAGCAGGCGGACGGCGGTGTGGTAGCCGATGAAGCCGGCGGCTCCGGTGAGGAAGATCTTCATGTCGCCGAGTGTATCAGACGCCCACGCCGCGGTAGGCGAAGCCGGCCTGTTTGGCGGTTTCGGGCTCGTAGGCGTTGCGTCCGTCGAAGAGCCTGTCGCCCCTCATCAGCTTGCGCACGGCGGCCAGGTCGGCGCCGCGGAACTCGGCCCACTCCGTCATCAGCACCAGTGCATCGGCGCCGGTAGCGGCCTCTAAAGCGTTGGCGCAGAGCTCGGCGCCGGGCAGCGCGGGCTTGGCGGCGGGGTCGAAGGCGCGCACGCGGTGGCCGGCGGCGACGAGCTTGGCTGCCAGTTCCAGGGCCGGGGACTCGCGCACGTCGTCGGTCTCGGGCTTGAAGGCGAGTCCCCAGACGGCCACAGTGGCGGCCGGAGATAGGCCGGCGAGGACGGCCTGGAAGAAGCGCTCGCGCTGGGCGTCGTTCACCTGCTGGGCCGCCGCCGCGATGGCCATATCGAGACCCAGCTCGCGGCCTGTGGCGACGAGCGCGCGCACGTCCTTGGGGAAGCAGCTGCCGCCGTAGCCCACGCCGGCGCGCAGGAAGGCCGGCCCGATGCGCGGGTCCTGGCCCATGGCGGCCGCGACCTGGCGCACGTCGGCGCCCACCTTCTCGCAGAGCGTGCTCATCATGTTGATGAAGCTGATCTTGGTGGCGAGGAAGGCGTTGCTCGCGTATTTCACAACCTCGGCGCTCTCGCGGTCCATGAGCGCCACCGGGATGCCTTCGCCGATGAACGGGCGATAGAGCGCGGCCAGCCGCTCGGCGGCCAGCATCTTGTCCTCGCCCTCGTCGATGCCGATGACGATGCGGTCGGGCTGGCGGGCATTGCGCACGGCGGAGCCCTCCTGCAGGAATTCGGGATTACTCGTCACGACGACGCGGCAAGGCTTGCCCCGGGCGGCGAGCGCCTCGTCGACGATCGTCTGGCACTCGGCGGCGCTGCCCATGGGTACGGTCGATTTATTCACAAACACCAGATCCGCCTCCGCCAGTTCGGCCACGCGCTTGGCCACGGCGCGCACGGCCGTCAGATCGGCGGCCCCGTCGGCGCCAGTGGGCGTGGGCACGGCCGACATCACGACGTGTGCGTCACGCAGGGCATCGGCCAGATCGGTGGTGAACGAGAGGCTGCCGTCGGCCAGGCCGGCCGTGAGCAGTTCGGGCAGGTCGGGCTCATGGATGGGGCAGTCACCCCCGCTGAGGCGCGCCACCTTGGCGGCGTCCGTATCGACACCCACCACCTCGCAGCCGGTTTCGGCGAACACGGCCGCGCAGACCAGTCCCACATAGCCGGTGCCGACCACGACCAATTTCATTGTTGCGCCAGTGTAGCGTCGCGCCGGCCAACCAAAAGGCCCCTTGCGGGGCCTTGAGGAATGCGGTGTAAACGGGAACGATCAGAGATCGCACTCGCGGACCGTCTTGCGGTCGTTGGCCTTGGCGCGCTCCATGGCCTTGGCGAGGAGCCACTCAGCGAGGCCGCTGACGTGCTCGGGCAGGTCACCGGCGGACATCATGTCCTTACCGTTGACGTACTCCTTCACCTTGGAGGCGACGATGAGCTGACCCTTGCCCGGGGCGAAGGCCAAAACATCGGAACCGCGGACAGTCTTGCGGTCGTTGGCCTGGGCGGCCTTCACACCGTTGGACAGCCACATCTCGACATGCTTGCTGAGGGCCTCGGCGAGGTCACCGGCGGCCATCATGTCCTTGCCGTTGACCATCTCCTTCACCTTCGAAGCGACGACGTAACTCATATGAGGGGGGAAGAAAGGAATAAGTAAAAGCGGGAGTGATTGTTCCAGGCCAAACTGTTGGCCGCAAGGGCCAATTCTCGACTTCGCGAACTTCCGTACCTTTTAGAAGCAATTGACGGGGGTTTCCCTTGGGCGCGTCATCGCTACAATACGCGGCGGTGGGATGGCCGAGTGGTCGAAGGCGCGCGACTCGAAATCGCGTAGACCCCAAAAGGGTCTCGAGGGTTCGAATCCCTCTCCCACCGCCATTTTGGCGTATACGCATAGTTTTAAGAATGAGCAGGATCCCGGCGTCTATTTTGACAAAAAACTACATTAGTATATAAATATGATTAGTACCTGGGCCGGATTTTTCACACGTTGAGGACTTAGATCATGCCGACCACGTTGTTCGTGATGCGGAGGCTGGGCGTCGAGGACCGAGGCGGCCGGACGTTGTTCGTCGGGGTCGGCGATACCCCCGAAGAGGCCGCGGGCTACACCGCCCTGGAGAGCGGAGATCCCGTGCTGGACGTGAACTTCAGGGTCTTGAAGGCGGTGTCCCTCCAGGCCAAGGCGAGGAACTACACCAACATCGCCGAGGTCATCGAGCGGCTGCAGGCCTTTCTCGGCGTGCTGGCGGAGGGCGATGCGGTCTCGGGCTATGACGACTTCGTGAACGACTTCGCGAGGCTCGTCTGCAGCGCCACCTGCGACGCGCTCGGCCAGTGACACATTGTGACCCCCGGGTCACACGAGCGGCACCGACGACGGTGCCGCTTTTTTTACTGTGTCTCAGCGGGGCAGGGTGCCCATGAAGTCGATGTTGCCCTGGAGCGGCGCGCGGCCTTCCCAGGTGCCGCTGCCGCGTACGACCGGGTCGTCGGTGGCCATCCAGCGACGCGAGCCGTTGGCGCGGCCGGTGTCCGGCGTCCACTGCCAACCGGATCCCATGAGGAAGCGGTAGCCGATGGGCGTGCCGCTGCCGCCGTCGCGGCGCCACCAGACGCCGTCGCCGTCGGGCAGGACGGTGCCCATCAAGCGGTGGCCGTTGACCATGCGGTCGAAGTCGCCGGCACGGCCGGCCGTCTCGAACATGGAGGCGTTGTCGCGGAACCACTTCACGATGTCGTTGTCGTTGCTGCCGAAGGCACCGAAGCCCCAGGTGGTGCGGTTGGTGGCGCTGGTGAAGCCGCCGCGGCCGCCGGCGACCGTGAGCAGGTAGTACAGGAAGCCCTGCTTATCGGTGGCGGCGTCGTAGAGCGTGCGGAGCTCGCCGCGGACATCGATGCTCAGCGAGTCGTACATCGGGAACATCGAGATGATGCGGTCGAAGGGCATGCCCGTTTCGCCCGGCAGGGCCGTGGTCAGGACGCGCAGGTACATGCGCTGCTGGGCGTAGCTGATGGCGTTGTCGCGCATCAGGTTCCAGCCGATGGTCGTGGCTGTGCCGTCGACGGAGATACTGGTCGTGAGCTCGGGGTCGCGCAGCTCGCCCGAAGGAGCGGCACGGACTCCGGCCTCGCGGTTGACGGTGTAGGGGTTGAGGATGATCACCTTGTCCTCGGTGCCGTCGCGGTAGCGCATGTGGAAGCGACTGCCACGGCCGTCGGCATTTTCGATGGCGATGAAGGTGTTGGGGTTGGCGCGCATGCGCTCGGTGGCCACACGGATGCGTTCCGTGCGGGCGGTGGTCTCGCGCGTGGCGGCCTCGCGCTCGGCACGCTCGCGGGCCTCGCGGATGGGGCGTTCGCGGGCCTCGCGCTCTTGGTCTTCGTGGCGTACGCGGGCGATCTGGAGGTCCTGGCGCTGGAGAGCGACGATGGTTTCGTTCAGCATGGTGGCGCCGCCGCGCTGAGCACGGATGCCAAGCTCGTTGTAGCCGACCGCCCGGCCGCGCACCACATTATCGCTGGTGCCGGTGCGGCTGGTGCCGATTCCCTGTTGCAGCACGTAGACGCGCGAGTTGCGTACGCCTATCGACTGCACGTCGCCGTACACGAAGGTAAAGAGAACCACGTCGTGGCCACTGGGGAGCGTCCGACTTTCGATGAAAACGGCTTTCGCGTTGCGAATCTCAAAGACACCGCCTTGGTCGGGCAGGCAGTTGTTGAGCATCAGGCGGCGCTGACGGTCGCCGTTGTACGGCAGGCGAGCATCGAGATTGGTGAAGACGGGCGGGATAGAACCGTGGCGGCTATAGAGATCGCTGGCCAGTCGGTCGTCGCGCGTGAAGCGGCGGTTCTCCCGGTTGAACATCGCGACGGCGCCCTCGGTGATGCGGTCGCGAGCGGCTTCGACGCTGGCGTCGGCGGCCACATTGGGCAGGCCGGCACCGGCCGACACATTGTTGGCGACGGTGCGATTGGCATGTACCTCGGTGGCCTCGTCGATACCGCTGGGGAGTGTGAGTAGGCGGCGACCCTGGGCGCCCCAGTCGTTCCACTCGGGGAAGACGCGGCCGGCCGGCTCATCGGTGGTAAGGGGGCCGATGCGGCGCATGTTCAAGAGGGCGGCCTCGTCGGAGATGCCGAGTGGCAGCAGCGCGTCGCCCGACGAGAAATCGACGCCGTCGCGAGCCATGCCGGCGGGCAGGCCGCGGATGCCGGCCACAGCGGCGGCATTGAGGCGGAAGTTGGCGGCGCCGGGGTTGCCGTTCACCTGACCAAAGATGGCCTCCATGAGCAGCTGCGGACGGGTTTTCTCGCCGGGGGCGTCGAGGAATTCCGGCGTGAGGGTGCGCAGCGGCTGGCCGAGCACGCGCTCTTCGCCCATAAGCTCGAGCATGTGCGTGCAGTCCGAGAGGCGTGCGCGCTTCTCACGGTCGGCGGGGGCGGCGTCGGCTTCGCGTTGGAGCGTGGCGCGCTGGCGCCAGAGGGCGACATAGCGCTTCTCGCGCATGTGCTGCACGTAGAGCACGCCCACCTCGCGCATCGCCTCACGGATGTCGAGGTTGGTGACGTCGGGCGGGATGACCACCCAGCCGCGGTCGACGCGGCCCTCTTTCACGCTGTCCCAGCTCACCGAGCTGCCGCGGCCGCGCGTCTTCTGGAAGAGGCGCACGTAGACGTACGGCATCATGAACGACTTGAAGTCGCCGTTGAACAGCCCATCGATCTGGCCGACATTGCGCATGCCCGCCATGATCTCGCGGTAGAGCTCGGGCGAAGCGGCGCCCAGTTCCTGGCCGAAGATCGTGAAGTACATCTTGTCGCGGACGGCCTGCTTGGTCTCCGCGGTGGACGTAAACAGGAAGTTCCAGCTGCTTGAGTTCACGAGCATGCTGTACTCGCTGCGGTTCACCAGGCGGTCGGCGCCGAGGGCCACGAGTAGCCACGGCGGCGTGTTGGGATTGGCGATCAGGTCGCGGGCGTTGCGGTTGTCCCAGGCGGCGATGCCAGCTTCCACGGTCACCTGGATGCCGATGAGCGCCCAGCCGGCCGGGCCCATGGCCAGGCGCGGACCCATGAGTAGGAGGCCGCCCAATCCGATGGCCTGGGCGCCGCCGCGCAGGTAGAGCGCGCGACGCTGCTCGTCGAGGCCCTGGTTCAACTCGCTCAGCGTGATACGCGAGCCGCAGGCGTGTGTGTAGGTGTCGGTCGCGCCTTGGCGCACGAAGCCGGCCAGTACGAGCTGGGCGGCGATCTGCCCCTTCACGTCGTTGAGGCGCTCGTTCTCCTGGCCGATCTCCTGGTACGTCTCGTAGAGGCGGTAGGCGTCCGTGGCCACGGCCGCGCCGTAACCTACGCGCTGGAACGGCGTGGCCATGCGGAACTGTTGGCCCTGCCAGCGGATGAAACGGGCAGTGCCGGTCACCGCGCGACTGCCGTAGCGCATGGCCGCGATGGCGAGCACGGGCGTCAGCGAGAGGGTGATCGGTGAGGTGGCGACGGCAATGATTGCCGCCCCTGCGCCATGGAACATGTTGCGCTGCATCTGGAAGCAGGCGCCGGCTACGTCGAGCTGGATGCCGATCATGCGCTCGATCTCGAAGAGCATGGTCGAGTACTGGCCGATGAAACCCGTGCCGGAGCGTCCGCTGGCGTCGAGTGTTCCCCACTGGCCGTTGAGCTGGCGCAGGAGGACGGCGTGCAGTGTGGCGACAGCGTCCTGGCGGTTGCCGTAGGTCCGCTCGAGCTCGGCGAGCTTGGCGGGCACCTGGGCGGCGGTCACCTCGCCCTCGGGCAGCGGCTCGCGCACCTGGCCGATGCGATCGGCGGAGACGGCCTCGGTCGGGTCGAGAGCCTTGATGGCGGTCACCGTGTCGCGGATGCGGGCGCCGTTGTTGTTGCGGTTAAAGTTCTGGAGCGTGTCGGTGAGACGGCCGAAGCGGTCGATGATGGTCTCCTTCTCATCGTTAGTCAGCTCTGTCTTGAAGCGACCTTCGGCATCGCGCGGCCAGCCGAGGGCCTCGCAGATGGGGCCGGCCAGGAAGTTCTGCACGCGGCCGCCCAGGTCGACGTTGCCGTTGAGCGTGAGCACACGGCTCACCCAAGCGGAGATGTTCGCGGCCGTGATGGTGCTGCGCACCAGGCCGTCGCGGATACGCTCGCGCGTCAGCAGTCCGCCGCCGAACTCGATATTCGCCTGGGCGGTGACGGCCGAGATGCGGTCCAGGTGGAAGTCGCGCATCTCGCGCGCCGAGCGGTTGATGTCGCGGCGTGTCTCCTCATTGGCTGCCGGCGGACTCTGCAGCGCGCCTTCGAGGTTTACGCGTGTGCCGAACAGGCGCTGCGTGGTGCTGAGCTGCGCCATGTGCATCTGGTAGCCGGTCAGGTCGTTGGTGTAGGCCACCATCTGCGCCATGACGCTCTGGCGCTCGCGGTTAAGCAGCTCCAGCGCGGGGCGGCCGCCCTCCTGCTCGTGCCGCCTGTCGCGGACGAACGCGCGCTGCTGGTCCTGGATTTGCGTGTACCGCGCCTCGAGCACGTCGAGGTAGAGACGGGTTGCCACCCAGCCGGCATCCACGCCTTCGATGCGTTCAGTGCCAGCGAGGATGCCGATGATGCGGCGCTCAATGGTGTTGGCGCGCGTGCGGATGGCCTGCATCTGCTCGGCGTTGGGTGCGGCGATGTTCACCACGTTTCGGCTCTCGACCGGCAGGCGGGCGAGGGCGGCGTCGCGGGCGGTGGTCAGGCGGGCGATCTCTGCCGGGCGGCGAGCCTCGCCGACACGGGCCTCCTCCACGGCTACGAGCGCCACGAGCGTGCGGGCGCTGGCCAGGTTAGTGCGCTCCTCCACGCCCTGGTGCAGGGCGGCCATGTACAGCGACGCCTGGCGACGCTTGCCCTCGAGCGTAGTGCGGACGGGGCCGGGCAGGGTGCTGATCATGTCCTGGCAGGCCTCGTAGTTCCGCATTGAGTTCGTCACGAAGGCCGTCGTCTCGGAGAGACTCTCGCAGTATGTCGCGGCCTGTGATGAGACGATGTACGACTCGCGGTTAAAGCGGCCGCGGTCAGCGG
>JAGOUB010000080.1 GCA_018061525.1 Candidatus Peribacteraceae bacterium | reverse complement strand
GAGCATGATCGACGCCGGCATCCAGGAGGGCGATCTGGTGGTGGTGGAGCGCGGCACGGAACCCCGCGTGAACGACATCGTCGTGGGCGTGCTCGACGGCGAGTACACCCTGAAGCGCCTCAAGCGCGATAAGGGCAAGTTCTACCTGCAGGCCGAGAACCCCAAGTTTCCCGATCTCTACGCCGTGGATGAGCTCCAGACCGCGGGCGTGGTGAAGGGTGTCATTCGGAAGTACTGAGCTCTCTTTCTTCTTCTACATGCAGCGGTTGATCCTCATCAACGGCCTGCCAGGAAGTGGGAAAAGTACCATCGGACTCATGCTGCGCGATGCGCTGCAACCGGCTGCTTTCGTCGATACCGATCATTTGATGCGCGTGAAGCCGTGGCCGGCAGACGGCAGCATTTATGAAGAGACTTTGGAGAGAGGCCTCATGGTGGCCGAGGATTTTTTCTCTCGTGGCATCCCGACTGTCATCCTGAGTGGCTGCGTCCATTCCACTGCGCTCTTCCAGACCGTCGGGTGGACGATAGACCTGTCCCTGGTGCAGTGCACGGTGATTGCCCTGCAGGTTGAAGAGAGCCTGCGGGAAGACCGACAGAAGGCCCGCGGAAAAGAAGTGGATGTTGGGACGAACGTCTTTCACTTCAGCCCCGAAGACGTCGATCCGGCTACCCTCATCACGATCGATACCAGCCAGCAAACAGCCGAAGAAACTGTACAAAACATCCTCCAACAGCTCTAATCCACCTCTCACATGCCCAGCAACCCCATCGTTATCGGCCAGAAAGAAGCCAACGAGTGCCCGCTCTGCGGCCTGGCCCTCAAGCGCCTGGCGCTGCCGACGCCCGATGAGCTCTTCTACATCGGTTGCAGCAAGTGCGGCACCTACCGCATTGCCGCCGAGTACCTGCGCCACCCGAGCTGGAGGGAAAAGCTGCGCACCAATGGCCCCGCCTTGTCCGCCGAGATGAAGGAACAGAACAAGGCCGGCGAGAAGTGGCCAACCATCACCGTGGAGAGGATTCGAGCGTTGTAATTCCCCCCCCCCTGACGCATGATCGCGCACCTCGATGCCGACTCTTTCTTCGCGTCCGTCCTTGTCCGCCAGGACCCCAAACTGCAGGGCAAGCCGGTGTTCGCCCTGGGCATGGGCGGCAGTTGCGTGATTGCGGCCACGTACGAGGCTAAGGCCTTCGGCGTGAAGACGGGCATGCGCCTGGCGGAGGCGCGCAAGCTCTGCCCCGGCGCCATCGAACGGCCCTGCGATTTCGCCGAAACGCAGGTGGCCTCGCAGCAGATCGAGTCGATCGTGGCCTCGGTCTGCCCCGTCTACGAACAGATGTCGGTGGACGAGTGGTACATGGACCTGCGCACTTGCCTGGGCGGCGATCCCACCCAACCCAAAGACTGGGCGACGGCCCTGCGCGACCGGGTGAAGCGCGAGACGGCCCTCTCGGTCTCGGTCGGCGTGGGGCCGACGAAGCTCCTGGCCAAGATGGCGGGCGAGTACCGCAAGCCCGCCGGCGTGACGGTCATCGACCCGGTGATCGACATGGCCCTGGAACCATTCCTGCGCGATCGTCCGGCGGCGGCCATCCCCGGCATCGGCCGCAAGCGCGTGCAGGAGACCGATAGCCGCGGCTGGAAGACCGCCTGGGATTTCTCGCAGGCCGATCCCCTGCTGGTGCAGCGGCTGTTCGGGCGCGGCGGCCTCGACCTGCGCGCCGAGCTCAAAGGGAACTCCGTCTCGGCCGTCACGACGGACTCGGGCCCGCCCAAATCAATCCAGCGCGCCCGAAGCTTCCGCGGCACCAACGACCGTGCCGCCGTCTGGGCGTACGTCCTCGATCACCTGGCCTACACCGTCCTGAAGATGCGCCGCCAGGAGCTCGCCTGCCGGGGCGTGACGGTGTGGCTACGGGACGGCGAGTACCGGGGCCGCGGAGAGTCGCTCAGCGCGCCCCAGGGGCTCACCAACGAGACGCAGCTGCTGCCGCTGGCCAAGCGCTGCTTCGATGCCCTCTGGGAACCGCGGCAGCGCTACACGCAGGCGGGCCTGGGCCTGTGGCGCCTGGAGCCGGCCGGTGGGCAGCAGTTCTCGCTCTTCGCGCCGCCCGAGACGCTCCTGAAGAACGACGAGCTGCAGGTCGCGGTCGATAAGCTGCGCGAACGCTACGGCAAGGACATCATCAAACGCGGCGCGGCGCTGCGTGCAGGCAACTGATGAAATCCCCCGCCGTCTTGGACGGCGAGGGTGGGCAACCGGAGCTGCCTTTAGGCAAGGAGGATGGCGAGAGCGGCCAGAATCAAACCCGCGCTCTCCACCAAGGGGTACGAGGTCCACAGGTTGGCATGGTGCTGCCGCGCGTGGATGTGAAGACTGCAGATCGCGAGGCCGAGCAGAGCAAGGAGCAGCGCCACGGGCGAGAGCGTCTTCAGCGAACCGGCGGCAAAGATCGTCACCAGCGCGATGTTGACGAGCGCCCAGGGTCCGTCGGCGAAGACAGCGGCGGCTCGGCCCCAGGTCTGCCCCTGCAGGCGGTGGTTCACGACGTGGATGCAGAGACTGGCGACTTCCGTATGCACAGCGATAACAAGGAATCCCAGCCAGTTCGTACTTACTACCAGCGGAACAACGAACGACATCACGGCCAAAACGGGAGCGAGCCAAAGCAAGTGGATCGGCATCGACGTTCTCCTGAAGGATCGGGAAAGAGACGTGTCTTAAATTTATTGTAAAATATAGAATAAATTTGTCAAATATAGAAGACAAGAGTGCTCGGGAAACCGAACGCATTGAACGCCACAGCGCATGAAGCGTGCGGCCGCCCTGCGCGCACAATAAACCCGGGTCACGATGACCCGGGCAGGGGACGACGGTCAGAAGCAGAACTTCCAAACCAGCAGGCCAATGCCGATCGCAACGGCGTAGAACACGAACACCCAGCCGATCCCGATCCAGAGGGTCCGAGGGACAGCAGGGCGCTGTCCGTTGTCAGGCTGGTCGCTCATCGTTGAGCTCCCGTGATGAGGAAAGAAATGACGGAGCTACCGTCACGGGTATAGTACAATATTTATTTTATATGACAAATCAGCCCAATTGGGCCAAACGATCACGGATCTTGGTGAGCTTCTCCTGCATCTCGCCGAGCTTCTGGCGTTCAAAATTCACCACCTTCTCCGGGGCCTTGGACGTAAAGGTCTCATCGCCGAGCTTGCGCTCGCTGCCGGCGATCCCCTTCTCAAGCAACTCCTGTTCCTTGGCGAGCGCGGCTTTCTCTTTTTCAGCGTCGACGAGGCCCTCGAGCGAAAGGTAAATCTCGATGTCCGTCAGGAATTCGCTGGCGGTCTCACCGGTCGGAGCGGCGGGCGCGAACGTGAGCGAGGCCACCTTGGCCAAGCGCTTGATCTGGGCCTGCTGCCCCTCGAGGAGCGCGCCGTACTTGGGACTGACAATGGTCACGGAGATTTCTTTGGTGGGCTCCACGCTCTGGGCCGTGCGCAGGCGGCGGATGGCCGTAACGACCTCGATGAGGTGCTGCAGGTCGGCGTGCTCGGCAGCGTAAGCGGACGGCTGGGCGACAGGCCACTCGACAGCGATAAGGGCACCGGCGCCGGCAGGCTTGAGATCTTCCCACAACCGCTCGGTCACGAACGGGCAAAGCGGATGAAGCAAGATGAGCAGCGTGCGAAGCGTGCCCACGAGCAGCGCGGGGTTGCTCTCGCCCTTGGAGAGCTCCAGGTACCAGTCGCAGAACTCGTTCCAGGTGAAGGCATAGAGGCGATCGCCGGCGTCACTCAGGCGGTAGTGCTCCAGGCTCTCGGTAACCTCGGTGATCACCTTGGACGTGGCTTCCATCAGCCATTGATCGGCCAGCGTCTTGGCCTCCTGATCAGCCTCGGCATGCGGGTCGAAGCCCGCCTTCTCGCACTCCATCAGCACGAAGCGTGAGGCATTCCAGAGCTTGTTCACGAAGTTGCGGTAGCCGGCGATCTTCTCTTCGTAGAGCTTGCTATCGGCGCCGGGACCTTGGCCCACGAGCATGGAGAGGCGCAGCGCGTCGGCGCCGTACTTGGGGATGATGTCGAGCGGGTCGATCATCGTCTTGGGATCGCTCTTGCTCATCTTTTTGCCCTCCTTGGTGCGCACCAAGCCGTGGAAGTAGACCGTTTTGAACGGCACCTGGCCGGTAGCGTACGTCGTCATGAGGATCATGCGCGCCACCCAGAAGAAGATCAGGTCGTAGCCCGTCTCCATCACGTTCGTGGGATGGAACTTCTGGAAGTCGGGACTGCGGGCGAGCATATCCTTGAGGCTCAGCTCGTAATCGCGCGTCAGCTTGGGATCGATCAGCGTGCTCCAGGTCCAGAGGGCCGAGGAGAACCAGGTGTCGAGCGTGTCGGGATCCTGGGTGACGGGCGAGCCGCAGAGCTCGTGCTTGGTAATGGGCTCGGCGCCCACGTAGCACCAGTCGAGCGGCGTGCCGTCCTCGTTCTTGCACTTGGTGCAGTAGAAGACCGGTACGCGGTGGCCCCACCAGATCTGGCGAGAAACACACCAATCGCGCAGGTTATCAATCCAAGAGAAGTACGTCTTCTCAAAGCGATCGGGGATGATCTTCACATCGCCGTGATGGACCACGTCGTGCATCACTTCCTTGAGACTCATGCGCTGGCCCTTCCATTCGACGACCGGCTTCTTCACGTCCACGAACCACTGCAGTTTGATCTGCGGCTCGATAGTGCCGCCGCCGCGCGAGTTGGTGGCCTTGCTGTGCACGTAGGCCTCGT
>JAGOUB010000079.1 GCA_018061525.1 Candidatus Peribacteraceae bacterium | reverse complement strand
GCCTTTGGTACGGCCCCTACGTGGGCGTCGCCCAGACGGAACGTTTCAGCTTCTTCCTCGACCGCACGACTGGCTTTGAGAATGTCGCCACTCGCGGCGAGGTTGCTCAGATCGTGGCCGACTCCTTCCGCGTCTGGCTCTCGGGCGATACGGCCCACCCCTTCAAGGACGTGCCTGAGAACAGCAAGCACGCCAAGGCCATCGACCAGCTCTACGTCGACGGCGTGATCAGCGGCGACACCGACGCCTACGGCCACACGACCGGCTCATTCCGCCCCGGCGACAGCATCAACCGCGCCGAGGCCGTGAAGCTCGTCATGCGCGCCTACGAGGTCTACGGCGCTCCCGCCGAGGACGACGAGGCCAATGAGGACACCGATCCCAAGACGGAGCCCGACGCTCCGACGGTCTCGGTCGTCTCGTACTCCGACGCCAACGGCTTCAGCCCCGCCAGCTACTTCATCGAGCCGGGCACCACCGTCCGCTTTGAGAACCAGAGCACGACGGACCTGAAGGTGACGAGCGAACCCGCGCTCACCGAGATCTTCACCGTCAAGCCGGGCGCCACGCACGCCTACACGTTCCACAAGACTGGCACCTACATGGTCAAGAACGGCCTGCAGATGTCGGACAGCATGACTGTCTACGTGGTCGAGTAATTCCGTCTTCCAACTCTCGCTTATTTCCTTCCCCTCCACGCCATGAAGCTCTTCCTTGATACTGCGAACGTCGACCAGGTCGCCGAGATCGCCGCCTGGGGAGTGCTCGACGGCGTCACCACGAACCCGTCGTTGGTGGCCAAGGAGGGGAAGGATTTTCAGGAGACGATCCTGGCAATGTGCGAGCACGCGCCGTGCGTGAGCGCGCAGGTCACCGCCACCGATGCAGAGGGCATGATCGCCCAAGGCAAGGAGTACGCCGGCTGGCATAAGCACGTGGTCGTGAAGGTGCCGATGACGACCGATGGCCTCAAGGCCATCAAGGCGCTGTCGGCCGCAGGCATCCGCACCAACACCACGCTCATCTTCTCGGTGAACCAGGCCATCCTGGCCGCCAAGGCCGGCGCCACCATCATCAGCCCGTTCATCGGCCGCCTGGACGATGTGGGCGAGGACGGCATGCAGCTCATCGCCGAGATTATGGAGGTCTGGGCGCACTCCGATTTCAAGACCGAGGTGCTCGTCGCTTCCATTCGCCTGCCGCGCTCCGTCACCGACGCCGCCCGCCTGGGCGCGCACATCTGCACCATCCCGTACGACGTCTTCAAGAAGATGCCGGTCCACCCGCTGACGGACAGCGGCCTCAAGAAGTTCCAATCCGACTGGGAGTCCGTGAGCAAAAAGAAGTGAGGTTCGACTTGGCTTGAGCGCCGGCCGCCGGTGCTACACTCGGGGCCTATGACAAACCTCCAACTCGGAGTCATCGGCCTGGCCGTGATGGGCAGTAACCTCGCGCGCAACGCCGCCCGCAACGGCGCGACGGTAGCCGTCTTCAATCGCACCGGCACCAAGACGGACGAATTCCTGGCCGCCCACGGCGGCGAAGGGACATTTGTCGGCACCAAGACGCTCGCAGAATTCGTGGCCGCGCTCGAGCGCCCGCGCCCCATCCTCTTGATGGTGAAGGCCGGCCAGCCGGTGGACGATGTGCTCGACGAGCTCCTGCCGCTCTTGGAGAAGGGCGACATCATCATCGACGCCGGCAACAGCCACTACCGCGACACCGAGCGGCGCTTCAAGCGCCTCAAGGAGGAGGGCCTGCACTTCGTGGGCATGGGCGTGAGCGGCGGTGAGGAGGGTGCGCTCAAGGGCCCGAGCATGATGCCCGGCGCCGACAAGGAAGCGTACGAGGCGCTCGCCCCGCTGCTGCTCAAGATGGCCGCCAGCGACGGCGACGCGGGCACCTGCGCCGCCTTCATGGGCGAGGGCGGAGCCGGCCACTTCGTGAAGATGGTCCACAACGGCATCGAGTACGGCATCATGCAGCTGATCGCCGAGTGCTACCACATCCTCAAGCAAGAAGGGGGACTGACCAACGCGCAGCTGGCCGAGACGTTCGCCGAGTGGAACGCCGCCGAGCCTTTCGGCTCGTTCCTGCTCGAGATCACGGTCGAGATCTTCCAGAAGAAGGATCCCGAGACGGGCGCCGACCTGCTCGACCTCATCTTGGACAAGGCCGCCCAGAAGGGGACCGGCAAATGGACGGTGGAGGCGGGCTTCCTGTACGGCGCGAGCATCCCGACCATCACCGCCGCCACCGACGCGCGCATCGCCTCGTCGGCCAAGGAGTTCCGCGCCGCCCGCTCGACGGTGCTGACGCAGGAGCTGCTGCCCGCGCACGGCCTGGGCGCCGAGCTCTCGGCCGTCCTCAAGGACGCGTACCTGGCCGCCGTCGCGCAGACGTACGCCCAGGGACTGCAACTGCTCACCGCCGCCTCCGAAGAGGAAAAGTGGAACCTCGACATTAGCGAGATCTGCCGCATCTGGCGCGGCGGCTGCATCATCAGGAGTCAACTCCTGCCGCTCTTCCAGGCCGCCTTTAAGGGAGAGGATAAGGCCATCCGCACCCTGCGCGAGCTCTGCATCGGCGAGCCCCAAAAGCGCTGGCGCCAGGTGGTCGCCCTGGGTGCCGAGCGCGGCATCCCGCTGCCGGCGTTCTCGTCGGCACTCAGCTACTTCGACGCCTATCGTTCCGAGTGGCTGCCGCAGAATCTCATCCAGGCGCAGCGCGATTTCTTTGGCGCACACACCTACGAGCGCACCGACAAGCAGGGCACGTTCCACACGCAGTGGTGAACGTCAGCCGTTCTCGGCGGCGCTGAGCGCGAGCAGGGCGACGCCCATCGCGCCGGCGTCGCTCAGTTGCGCGGCGACCAACTGGGGGAGGGGAATGCCCGGCAGCACCAGCGCCTTGAGTTCGCGCTCCACATCGGCCAAGCGTGCGGTGACAGCCTTGGCCACGCCGCCGCCGATGACGATGACGGACGGGTTAAGGAGGTACGTGAGATTGAGGCAGAGCCAGGCCGCTTCTTTGGCGAGCGTGGCAGGCGGTTCCTCGGCGGAAGCGCCGCGCTTGCGGATGGCCGTGCCCGAGAGGAACTGCTCGACTTCACCCTGGCGCTCGTCGACGGGGAAGGGCGCCTGGCCGGGCTGCAGGAGCATGTGGCCGATCTCGCCGGCGTAGCCGTTCTCGCCGTGCAGGATGCCGCCGTCCATGACGATGCCGCCGCCCACACCCGTGCCGAGCGTGACGCCCACCACCACGCGGTGGCCCTTGCCGGCACCAAGCAGCGCCTCGGCCAAGGTGAAGGAGCGCGCATCGTTCTCGAGCGCCACCGGCAAGCGGAGGCGGTCTTCGAGCATGGCCTTCAGCGGTACGTCGCGCGCGCCGGGAAGATTGGGAGCATTCAGGAGATGGCCGTCGGGCTGGTGCACGAGCCCGGGGACGCCGATACCCACGCCGACCGTGTCGGGACGGCGGTGCGCCTCGATCTGTTCGATGAGCGTCTCGAACACCGCCGGGAAACCACGCTCGGCCTCGGTGGGGACGACGGTCGATTGTTGAGGCTCCCAGGTCTCGGCGTCGTAGCGGACGATCGCGAGCTTGGTGCCGCCGAGGTCGGCGCCGATGACAGAGCGGGAGGACATGGCCGAAGGGTAGCACCGCGCCGCTCTATCCGGGAAGACGGCGATCGCATTGCCAACCAGCGGGAAAGTGTCCCCGGCGAACTTGCGCCTGGGCGCGGCGGGCCGCATCCTCAAAGCCATGCGCACCCCCCTCACCCAGAAGATCGCCGTCCTCACGCTCGTGGTCCTGCCGCTGCTGGCGATGGTGACCGGCATCGTCCTACTCTGGAACCAATACGTCTTCTGGACCGACATCGCCTTGCTCCTCAGCCTCTACGTGCTGTGCGCGCTCGGCGTGACGATCGGCTTCCACCGCATGCTCACGCACGAAGGCTTCCATGCGCCGGACTGGCTGCGCGGACTCTTCCTGATTTTGGGCGTGATGGCCTTTGAGGGTACGCCGCTCACGTGGGCGGCCACGCACACCAAGCACCATGCCCACAGCGATGAGGACGAGGATCCGCACAGCCCGCTGCACGGCTTCTGGCACGCGCACCTCGGCTGGCTGTTTGAGCGCGACAACTTCGCCACGGCCGAGGAGTACGCCCCGCATCTGCTCAAGGACAAGGTCGTCCTCTTCGTCGATAAGTGGGCCTGGGTCTGGATGGTCATTTCACTCGCCGTACCGTTCGCGATCGGCGGCTGGACGGGCCTGCTCTGGGGCGGCGCCATCCGCATCTTCTTCACCACGCACATCACCTGGAGCGTGAACTCCGTCTGTCACACCTTCGGCAAGCGCGCTTTCGAGACAACCGACGCCAGCCGCAACGAGTGGGTCATCGGCCTGATCGGGCTGGGCGAGGGCTGGCACAACAACCACCACGCCTTCCCGCGCAACGCCTTCCACGGCATGCGCTGGTGGCAGTTCGATTTGTCGGGCCTGCTCATCCGCTTCTTCGAGCGCATCGGCCTGGTCTGGGAGGTGCAGCGCGTCAGCCGCGAGGTGGAAATCGCCCAGCGTGAGCGCGCGCTCAAGACCGTCGTCTCGTTGCAGGATCTCCGCCGCGAGTGGGGCGAGGCCCTGGAGCTCGCGCAGCAGCAGCTAAGCTCGTCGTTCTGGGCCACCGTCACGCCGGCCGCCGAGTCGCTCTGGCAGACACGCCTGAGGGCCGAGGCCCGCCTGACCGAGATGCAGTCGGCCTGGCAGAGCGCCTCGCACTACAAGAAGCAGCGCCTCCAGGTGTGGG
>JAGOUB010000078.1 GCA_018061525.1 Candidatus Peribacteraceae bacterium | reverse complement strand
ATCGGGCGGCACCCGCGGTAAAGACGGCAACAAGAAGGTTGCGGACATGCTTCTTGCGCGCTTCTCCAGCTCTGCATCTTCGTCGTCGCATGCGGCGGCGGCCGAATCGCCCCTGCAGGAACGAACCTGCGCGCGGGTCGCCAAGCGTATTTCAGACGATAAGAACGCGCTTGATCGCCTGAACGCCCGCCTCCAGAAGCGGTTCGGCTTCACCTGCAAGAGCTGAGCGAGGCGGCGACCGGGACCGCATGAGTGCTAGACTGCGGGCACATGAAAAAGGCAGGGACCACGGGCAAGCCGCGTATCTACACGATGAGCTTTGCGCACGTTTATCCCTTCTACGTCGCAAAGGCGGAGAAGAAGGGGCGCACAAAAGCGGAGGTCGACGAGATCATCCGTTGGCTCACGGGGTACTCGCAAAAGAAACTGGAAGGGCAGCTGGCCAAAGAGGTGGATGTGGAAACCCTCTTTGCGCAGGCCCCCGAGCTCAATCCCGCACGCGCCCTGATTAAGGGCGTGGTCTGCGGCGTGCGCGTGGAAGACATCAAAGAGCCGACCATGCAGGCGGTGCGCTACCTGGACAAGCTCGTGGATGAGCTGGCGAAGGGTAAGACGATGGAGAAGATCCTGCGGCAACCAGGCTAAAGCCGCCAGCCAGGACGCGACACGCGATTATGCTCCGGTCGGGGAGGCCGCTACATTCTCCTCATGCGTAACGTCTTCCTCACCGCCCTGATTATCGGTTTCGTCGCGGGCTCCATTGGCGCCATGTTTGTATTCCGCCACGAGAAGACCCCGACCTCGCCCCCGGCGTTCGCCTGGAGCTACGAAGCCTCCTCGCGCGAAGACATCCCGCAGACGACCATCAGCCTGACGGCACGGTACGAGGACAGCACCTCGAACACGAAGGTGGTCGACACGATCGAGGGTGACTGTAACGACGTTGAATCCCCCGCCGACGCCTACGCCAAGTCGACGATGATCCTCTGCTACTACGCCGGCCTCGGCCGCTATTACAAGGTGATCGACGCCAGCGGCAGCTACTTGGTGCAGCGCAAGATCTTCGAGGAGGCCTCGCCGGAGTACGATCCCCCGGAGCTGCCCTTCGAGACGATCGAGCGGTTCTGAACTTAGGCCTCCGGCTCGTACTCCAGCAGATCACCCGGCTGGCAATCGAGCGCTTTGCAGATCGCCTCGAGCGTCGGGAAGCGGATGGCCTTCGCCTTGCCGTTTTTGAGGATGGAGATGTTGGCCATGGTGATGCCGACCTTCTCCGAGAGTTCGGTCACGGTCATCTTCCGTTTGGCCAGCATGACGTCGAGGTTGATGCGGATGGGCATGGTTGAGGGGGAATCAGACGGTGAGGTCGTTCTCGGATTTCATCTCGATGGCGTTCTGGAGCAGGCGCTCAAGGACGGCGGCGAAGACCGCGACGGCGATGGGCGCGCACGCCACGACTATGCTCATAAGGATGAGGCCCGGCGCGTCGTCCACTTCGGCGATGAGGTAGAACGGGAAGACGAAGGCGATGTAAAACGCGGAGATGACGCCCGCGCACCACTTGATCGTCCTGAGCGCGCGCACCGACGCAACCGAGAAGGCGGCATTGCGGTCGATGTGGTTAAGGAGGAGCAATGTCTGCCAAAGTCCGATGTAGAACGGCAGGGCCGTGAGGTACATGCCGATGACGATCATCTGCACGGCATACCCGACCGCCGGGAACTCTAAGGGGCCGCCGCGCCAGGCTTCCGGCAGGGCGAAGATACAGAGGGCGAGGACGATCAGGCCGAGGAGGAGCACGACGCCCCGGAGGAAGACAGTCGGCACACGCTTGATGACGGCGAGATTCATAAGGAGAAGTGAGCGGATGTGCTGTCACGATAGCACGAATATATCGAATTACAATACATATATATTGTAATTCGATATTTTTTAGACGGTGGCTGCTGATCTTCTTCCGTTCAGCGGAACAGCTCGTACTCCAGGTACCGACGCATGATCTGCGCGGCCTCCGCGCGGTTCACGCCATCGGCGGGACGGAAGCGATCGTTATCGTCGGCCATGAGGAGGCCAGTGAACTCGGAGTAGACGGCCGCATAGTAGGCCTCGTCGTTCACGGCGATGTCCTCGTGTACCTGGACCATGTGCTTGGACAGCATGGCGCGGTATCCACGCGGATCGTCCTCGGGACTGAGGTCGTAGAGGATGGCGGCGACGTCCTTGCGCGTGATCGGGGCATCGAGATCTTTCGCCCAGGCCAGGTTCCAAGCATTGCGCAAGAAGAGGCAGAAGGCGCCGTAGGCGAAGTGGTCCTTGGCCGGGCCGCCCGAGTGGGTGGGGCAGGCCTTCTCGTCCTTGCCGTCGCGGACAGCGAAGGCGCGCTGCACGAGGACGGCGAACTGCGCTTTGGTGACGGGATCGGCGGGACCGTAGCGGCCGTCGTCGTAGCCCTTCACCACGCCCACGCGGGCCATGCCGATGATGGAATTCTTAGCCCAAGTCGGCAGCTCATCCTTGAAGGACGCGATAGGCTGGAGCGGAACGCTGACAGGAATGGTGTCGTAAGTAAGGCTGGCACTCTTATCTTTATAGGTAGCGGTAATCGTCGTCTTGCCGAGATCTTCGGGCATCCAAGCGCAGGTGCCCGAGCCGGCGCAGGCGGCGATCTTCACGGTGCGGGTGGGGTACGCCACCGTCCACTCGGCGGGCAGCGTGCCGAAGGTGCCGTCGCTCCAGTTGACGCGCAGCTCCATGGTCCGGGTCTGCCAGGGGTAGGTCTGCTCCTGGCCAGAGTCAGTCCGGACGAAATACATCAGCGCGATCGACTTAGAGGAGGACGAAGCGGTGCGGACGGACGAACTCGACGAAGAGACAGATGAAAGCGACGAGACAGAAGAAGTTGAAGAGGAGGAGAGGGCCGGCGCAGCCGAGCGGCGCGGCGTGGAGCGGCTAGACTTAGAGGAAGACTTCGACGACTTCGCGCGAGAGGAGGCAACGCCCGGCTCGGGCAAGGAGCCGTACACCGGCATGGCCTGGCCTTCGAGGGGGAGCAGGCGCGAACTCTCCAGGGCAGAAAGACCAGCCACGGCCGCGACGGCGATGCCCACCGACAGTAGGGCGGAACGGGCGCGGGGACGGGCGGAGGCGCGGCGCTTCATGGGAGGGAGATGGGTGTGGATATTCGTTTAGTATACTATTCTTTACTATTTTGAGCAAGAATGACGTCATCGGCCGACATGGTGATAGCGAAATAGGAACGCCGCTCAGTCATTGCCATATATAGGGTGGGGGGTATATGATGCACACACTTTCACCGCACATATGGCCGACGACTGCACCAACGTCCTTAAACACCTGAATCGCATTCAGGGTCAGATTGACGCCTTAAAAGGCTATATCTCTGAACAACGCTCCTGTGACGACGTCGCCCATCTGCTCAAATCCATCACCACCTCCTTTGCGTCCGCGCGGACAGAGATTGTGGAACAGATGTTGCTGCAAAACGCAGGCGTACGCGCCCTGCCCTCCCGCGACCGCGCAGAGATGCGCACCATTCTTTCCGTCTTGAAGAAATAACCCCCCCCGACTATGACGTACGGCACCATCATCCCCGGCCTGACGATCGACGGTCATCCCGCCCCCTATGGGGTGGTGAATGAACGCGCAGTGCGAGCGACGGCCGGCATCATGTTCCTCATCGGCGTCGTGACCTTCTTCGCCATCCGCTCCACCGGCAACTACACGCCGCTCATGATCGTCGTGCCGCTCTTCTGGCTCGATTTTCTCCTGAAGACCATCTTTGGTCCGCGCTATAGCATCTTTGGCGTCGCCGGACGGTGGGCGACAAGGAAGCAACGACCAGAGTGGGTCGGAGCCGCCCAAAAGCGCTTCGCCTGGAGTATCGGACTCGCTCTATCGAGCGTCATGCTGGTGGTCAGCATCTTCCTACAAGTGCGTGGCTGGCTGCCATTCGCCATCTGCCTCACGTGTCTCACGTTCATGTGGATGGAATCGGCACTCGGCATCTGCGCCGGGTGTGCCATCTACCGCTGGCTGCAGCGCTTAGGCGTGATTCGCGTGCCTGAGCATCAACCTGCCTGCCCCGGCGGTGCCTGCCGCCGACCAAGCTAAAACACGTGTGTCGGCATGGTTGTATACCGTCTGGTTTAGTGCGCTCCAACACCCGCAAAGCCGGGCTTCTTCGCCGCGGCCTGGATCACCTTCTTGAGGGTGGGCAAATGGAGATCTTCAAGCTTCTTTAAGCGAATGCAGCTCTTGCCGACGCTCACCTTGCCGAGCTCCTTGGCATGCGTCTCGGCCAGGTACTTGCCGTCCTTCACGGCGCAGACGTAGAGGCTGACGTACTGCTTCTGGCTGGCCAGAGCGACGACTGGCCACTGGACCAGCTCCTTCTTGGCGTTCTTGTACGGGAACGAACCGTAGCCGAGCATGTTGATCGCGAAGTGCGGCCTTAAGCTCGGCGCCGCCTTCTGGATGAAGTCGTGCAGGAACTCGACCAACTCGCGCCGCTCGGGCGGGAGCGCCTTGAGGTACTCGGCGACGGTCTTGGCCTTGGTCGGCTTGAACATGTTCATGGCCGAAGCCTACACCAAGGACTCAGAGCGGCTGGACCGAGTCCGTCACCGAGAAGATTCCCTCGATGTCGTACTTCTTCCAATGGTCGCTGCTGAGCATCTCGATCGGCGTGATGAGGCCGTTAGCGGAGAGGCGCGTGCCCGTCTCGGGCGGAGTCGACTGCTGCGACATCGTCGCGAAGTCGAGGGCATAGTGCTCACCGACGTCGGTCTTGAGGCCGAGCGCGCATTCAAGCGTGGTAGGACCACTGGTGTCCGCATGCGGCAGACAG
>JAGOUB010000077.1 GCA_018061525.1 Candidatus Peribacteraceae bacterium | reverse complement strand
CCCCAGATCTTGAGCGTGGAGAGCGGCTTGGTCTTGTAGATGTGCTGAATGATCTCCTGCTGGCGGGCGCCCTTCTCGAGCAGCTCGGCGGCCACCTCCAGCGACTTCGGCGTGGTGTTCGGGTTCTGAAAACTGCGCGTGTCGGTAATGAGGCCGGTGAGCAGCAGCGTGGCGAGGTCGGCCGAGAGGGCCTGCTTCATGTCGGTGTCGCTCTGGAACCAGCCGTAGAGGACCTCGGTGGCCGAGGCAGCCGTGGGGTCGATGAGCTGCACCTGGCCGTAACCGGCATTCGAGATGTGGTGGTCGATATTCAGCACCGGCACGCCGTTGAAGAGGTCGATGTGGTCGGTGTAGAACGAACCGAGCAAGGCCGTGTCGGCGGTGTCGACGACGACGATGAGGTCATAGCTCCGCTCCCCTTCCGCCAGCGAGATCTGCTGCGAGCGAATGGCGCCCTTCTTGGGCACGACGATGATGTTCACGCGCTGGTCCTCGACCGTGTAGCGCAGCTTGTCCACCTCCACGCCGTCTTGCAGGTTGATAGTGATGACGAACTCCTGGGTGGCGTCGATACGCTGCTGGAGCTTCTCGAAGCCCGGCAGGAACTCCAGCGCCTCGGGCAGCACGTCGGGGCAGATGACCGTCACGTCCTTGCCCAGGCTCTTGAAGACCTGGTAGCAGGCCAAGGCGGAGCTGAGACCGTCGGGATCGACGTTGGCGTGCGGCACCACCAGGATGCGCTTGTAGCGCTTCAGGATCTCCGTGGCGGCCGAGTACTGGTTCGGGGTGAGACTCATAGGAAAGGGAACATACTATTGTAACATCTAATTCAATTTTATGCAACTCTCCTAATGGAGGCTGCGAATGGGCGATACGGATGGATAAAGAGCATCGAGCAAAGTCCGTCATTGAAGCAGAGGCGTCCAGGGGGCGCAAGCGGGGCAAGTAGGTTTTCTCCATCCCCTAATATTGACTATTTTTCATAATATTGTATTTTCTGGATAAGTCCGACCGCACGTCGATCGGATGCCCGTTGGCACCATCGGCAGAGAAACACTCGTACAGGAGAACGACCATGCGTACCGCAACCGTGACCGCACCCGCCAAGCTGACCGCCGTGTTCGCCGTGATCTACGGCTTCGACCGCCAGCCGGGCAACGAGCCCGCCATCCTGCTCATTCGCCGCAAGAAAGAGAAACGTTGGCAGCTCCCCGGCGGCGAGACCATCGAGCAAATGAGCGTCCTCGACGCCCTCAAGCGCGGCGTGACGGATAGCTGTGGCCTCGAGATCAGCGTCCCGTTGGGGCCGACGCCGTTCCCGCTCAGGCCGGTTGGTCCGCCTCAGGAAAACGACCTCAACGTCGTGCAGGCCTACCACTGCAAGGTCGGCGGCGGCCAGCTCCGACAGAACGACCCCGCCGGAGAATTCGACCGCGCCCGTTTCTGCACCTACGCCGAGATCGCGGCGGGGTGCTACTCCTCGTCCGAACGCGGGGTCGAATCGACGTACCCCATCAAGTTGGTGGGCCCGCGGACCACGATCATGGTCCTGGACGGCATCAGCCTCAAACAGAAGCCGATCATCGGCTTGCCGCCGTACGAAGACCCGCACTTCGCGGACCTGGCCGCACACCTGGAGAACCTGCTCCCCGACCATCCCACCGCCGTGGGTGACCACTTCTACCAACCGGCCCCCAACCGCGACGATGAGGCGGTGCTGTGCTGGCCCCGCCTGAAGATCGAGAAAAAATGATGCGTCTCTGCCGTCCCCGCCAATCCGCCCCGCTGCGCTGCAGCGGGGTTTTTCAAAAAGCCCCCTCATCCTTGAGGGGGCCGGAGCGGCTGCGGGTGCAGCCTCAGGCGGGACGGCGTCGGCGACGCGGGGGGACGGTGGCGACCGGGGCGGGCGCGGACTGGCGCTGCGCGAGTTGACGCTGGTTCTCCAGCTCCCGCTGGAGCTTGAGCTTCTGCTCCTCGTACCAGACCTTGGCGCGAGCGAGATCCGGCTCGCCATTGTTGTAGTCCAGCCCCCAGTGCTTCGCGAGGTACTCGTCGAAGTCGGGGTCGGCCGGATCGAGACCGTACGGACGGAACATGGGCAAAGAAGCGGGTGCGGACATGAGATGTGCCTCCGAAACGAACCGGGATGTGAGTGAACCGCCCCCAGTAGACGCCTCTCCCCGGTGGTGGGTCAATATGTATGGTCGGGACGAGAGGACTTGAACCTCCGGCCTCATGCACCCCATGCATGCGCTCTAGCCAACTGAGCTACGTCCCGACAGTAACGAAAGAATGCTGATCTTAGGAACGCATGCGCTTTTCTTATTGGCGCCTCGCCCAAGGGCTCGGCGGCCCAACTGAGCTACGTCCCGAAGTTTTGCTGGGGCATGATACAAGAAGAGGAATCCGAGTACATCCGCAATTTGCGGCCCGCCGCCCCTCAGATCGGCTCGCCTCCCAGCGAGAACCGCATGGTCGGATGGCCCGCCTCCTCACGCAGGCGCCGGGTGCGCTCCCAGGCGGCCTTTGGCGAAGGAGAAGGTTCCGGACGGAAATACGTCACGGACCCGGCATCGAAGCGGCTAAGCGGGTGGACAGCGAGATCGACGGCGTCGGCCGGCGTGCGCGCGGTATCCTCCGTCGAGATATCGAAGACGGCGGCATCCTCCCGGCCCGGCAGGCGGCGCTGCCGGAAGGCGGCCACCACCAGCGGCACCGGCACGCGGATGAGGCACGGCTGTGCGCGCCCGGCGCCGCCGAAGCCCGACTGCGCGTAGTCGGCGGCCGTCGCCGGATCGAGGCTGTAGGTGCCCGAGAGGGCGTTCATACGCTCGCGGGCAAAGTCGCCGCCGCGCCAAAAGGCCAGATCGGGATTTTCGGCGTGCAGCAATTCGACGGCGCGCAGGTAGAGCGCCCAGCTGGTATCCATACCGATCTCGTGCTCGATGCGCCTGAGGGTCGCCACCGCTCCGCCGCCTGCCGCCAGGATGGCGGGCAGCTTGGCCGGGACGCGGCGGCCGACGTAGGTCTCTGGATCGAGCACCCAACCAGGTTCGGCGCAGGCGCGCGCCAAGGCGGCCGGCCAGACGCGCTCCTGGAAGTTGCGGCGGTCGATGACCGGTCCGCGCAAGGGGCCGTCGGCCGAAGCCAAGGATTCGTAGGCAGGCTGCGGCGCCAGGTCCATCTCCCCCGCTGTCTCCGAGCCGAAGCGCACCAGCACGCCGCTGTCCCCTTCCAGGCTGTATTCCAGGCGATGCCGAGCGGTATGGAGCCGGAGCACGGCCTGCCCATCGCCAAGACGCACGCGCATGCCGCCCAGCCGCTCGACGCCAGCCTGCGCGGCGTGCAGATAGTCCTGGAGGGCGGCCTCATCGATGAAGCACGGACCCGTTCCCGGGAAGAGCGCGGCGTTCAAGCGATCGACGGCGGCGCGGAACAGGCGGGACGAGCCGTCGCGGGTGGCGGCCAGGAGCTCGGCCACGGCCCGGGGACCGGGCGCATCCACGATCTCGCGGGCCTGGGTGCTCGTCTGGCGGCGGCGGGCATCGACCGACGCGCCGGAAACGGGCTCTTCAGGAAGGTTGGCCGGGTCTTGGTGTGTATCGATCTGACTGGCCATAAACTCCAATATTATAGAGTATTTGGGCAATTATGGCAAAAACAACCGGCGGCCGGCGGGCACAAAAAGAGGGCCGAAGCCCTCTTTTTAGAAGCAGTATGATCCCCTCTCAGGCGCGCTTCTTGGCGCGGATGTGCAGGAGGCCGGTGTAGCCGGCGGCCAACAGGAGCAGGAGCTCACCGACGCCGGGGCCGGAGCTGGGCAGGTGGGGCGGCGTGGAGCTGGAAGAGCTGCCGATGCGCGGGAGCGAGGAGGAAGACGAGCTGCTGGATCGCGACGAGGACGTCGTCGAGACGGACGAGGCCGGCGAGCTGACCGACGACGAGGAGGACGTGCGGCTGGAGCTGCTCGAGGAACTCACGGACGACGAGCTGGAGGAGCCGGACGAACCGTCGTCGTTCCAGATCCAACCGAAGAGCCAGTCGAACCAGCCCTGCTCATCCTCCACAGCGGCGCTGCTGGACGAGCCGGCCGAGACGGCCGACGAGGAAGAGGAGGGGCGGGAAGACGAGGTGGTGGCCGACGACGAGCTGACGCTCACGACGGAGGAGGACGTGCGGGACGACGTCGAGGAAGACATCGACGACGAGCTGCGGGACGACGAGGACGACGTGGTCGACGAGGAGGAAGCAACGGCGCCCGTGCCGGTCACGGCCGGCTTGCCGCTCCAGAGATCGCGCGAGATCAGGCCCGGCCAGCCGAACCACTCACCCACGAAGGCCAGTACCAGGAAGATGCCCAGGATGGCCGCCAGGATGGACACGCGCTTACCGCCTTCGCGCAGCACGCGCAGGCAGAAGGCCACCAGCATCACGAACAGCGCGGCCACGGCGATGAGGCAGAAGCCCCAGACCAGCACGCGGCGCAGGACGAAGAACGCCGGGAAGATGAGCTCGAGGATAGCCAGGACGAACCACAGTCCCAGCAGCGCGGCCGGACCCCAGTGCATCAGGCGGAAGACGTTGTCGGCGCGGTTGTCGCGCAGGAACGGATACAGGATCAGCGGGTAGAGGACGGCGAGCAGGAAGGCGATGCCCCAGGGGCCGGCGCCGAGCGGGAGCGACGGCAAACTGGCCGTCAGCACGCCGGCGGCGAGCATGACGATCCCGAGGATCACGATCAGGATGGTTTCCGTGGAGTGCTTGAGAGGCATAGGAGGCGTATGCTCTCTTCCTTTGACGGCACTGTCAATAGAACGGATGTTCACAGGATGTGAACCATGGCTCGCACAGGCGATCCGCGCCGTTCAGCGGTGCTTCTTCCTTGGCAGGTACTTCT
>JAGOUB010000076.1 GCA_018061525.1 Candidatus Peribacteraceae bacterium | reverse complement strand
CCGGCGCCACATAGGCGACTAGCCCAGGCGCAAGCGCGTCACCTTCGCCCGTGCCCGTGTCGGGGTAGATGGTCTGGTCGCCACCTCCGCCCGTGACTGGGATGGTCGAGAGCGGCAGTTCGGAGAGCGGGGCGAAACCGAGCACTTCACCTCCGCGCTACCATGAAATGATGGCGACAAAGCCATAGCTTCCATCGCCGCCACTTCCCGCAGTGCTTCCTCCACCTCCGCCAGCCCCGCCAGCCCCAGCGCCGAAGGGCCATGACTGCAAGATGGCCGAGCCGCCGTTCTGACCAGCCCCGGATTGCGAAGATCCGCCGCCTGATCCGCCCATCCACGCCATCGCTTGTGGGTATGCGTAGCCACCCGATCCTGCAACGCCAGCGGGCCCGCCGGGCACCGTGAATGGCAGCGTGTCCGTGGGAGCCAAGACGCTCCCGCCCGCTGCCGCTGCCGCTGCCGTTGCGCCCGCTCCGCCCGCTCCGCCGCTTGCGGCGCCGGCAAGAGTCACGTCGGTGCCCGCCACTCCAGATGCGCCACCATTCCCGCCTGCTTGTCCAGTTCCAAGCGTTATCGCCGCGCCCCAGTGGATCAGCGGAGAATCGGCAACCGCCGCCGCACCGGTGGACCCGCCGCTTCCTCCGCCGGCGCCGAGGGTGCCAGTCCCGGCGTTGCCGCCATTGACACGAAGTGCGCAGTTCTGCGCAACCAGCACGGGGTGGACGTGCGCGCGAGATGAGCCGCCGGCCGTGCCGCTTGCTCCAGGTCCGCCGCCGCCGCCGCCAGCACCTACGATGACGTAGAGCCTGTCTGGGATTATGGACGCGGGGAAGATGGCTGACATTAGGCGCGAAGATGCGGCCCCTCCTCCGCCGCCCTTGTCGCCTGCGGCGCCATGGCCGGAGCCGCCGCCGCCGCCGCCGCCCGTTGCGTACAGGGCCACAAACGATGCGCCATCCGGCTTGTTCCAAACGGTGTAATTGCCCGGGGTCGTGAAGATGTCGACCCTAGGCGCGCCCATGGATGGGATGTGGTCTGGGAACACGGGTCACCAGCACCAGATGAGGACGAGGCCGGGGCCTCCATTGCCGCCTCGTCCGCCGACGGTCACGCCGCCACCACCACCACCGCCGCCGGCTCCGAAGCCTCCCGAATTGCCACCGACGCCGCCCGTAACGGTGTTGCTCGAGCCGCCGCCCGTGGCGCCGTAGGTGAACATGGCCTCGCGCCGGTAGTAGCCATTGGAGCCGATGCCGGCTCCCGCGACACCTCCGGCGTTGGCGATGAGTAGTGTGCTTGCAACAGCGCTGATGGCGCCTCCGGCGAAGGTCGTAGTCGTGCAGCCGCCGCCGCCCGTGCCGCCCGTGATGGGCAGTCCGGTGCCGATGGTGAGTGCGCCGCCAGCGGCTCCGGTGTGGGCGCCGCCCGCAGTGCCAGCGATGCCGGCCGTGAACGTGGCCGAGAGCGCGAGATTGCCGAGGGCCGCGAGTGCGAGCGTGCTGGCCGTCGGGGCTGTGCCACCCGCGCCTCCAGCAGCGGCAGTCCCGCCGTCGCCGAAGTCCGCCGCCGCGTTGTTGGAGCGCGCGACGTGGTTCTGCGCGACGAGCACGGGGTGAACGGAGACGTAGGAGATGCCGCCCGCGCTGCCGTTGCCGCCCGATCCCGACGAGCCCGCGGTGCCGCCGATGCCACCCTGGGCGGCCTGGACGTAGAGCCGGTCGGGCAGGTCGCTGGCGAGGTACAGGTAGCGCGCGAGCGCGCCGGAGGCCCCACCACCACCACCTCCCTTCGCGGCACCACCTGCGCCGCCGCACCCGCCGCCGCCACCCGCGCCGCCGCCGAGGGCGTAGATCATCACGCACGAGATGCCGGGCGGCTTGAGCCAGACGCGCCAGTCAGTGCCCGCCCCGCCCGGGAAGGCGTACTGGCGCCCGGGGACGTCTTGCGGCAGGTTCCACATGTCGAACATGGGCTAGTACTTCCCGCCGAAGCCGGTCACGGTGAACTCGGCCGAGCCGCCTGGCGCCGTGCCGAACGTCGCGTAGATGCGGTAGCCGGGCGGGATGGCCTTCTTCACGGGATAGGAGAAGTCGGGGAGCGGGGCCGTTGCCGACGTGGTGGTTGCTGGCAGCGAAAGCTCGCCGATGATGGCGCTGTTGGCGGCCGTGCCCGTGGTCGAGCCGTTGTTGAGCCAGAAGCGGCAGACCGTGGCCGCGGTGTTGTTCGCCGGGTTCGCCTTGACGCGGCACTCGTCGAGATAGCCGCCGTTCGTCGCGTCGGCGGTCCAGACCAGATAGGACGTGCCTGACGTGATGTCGATCGTGTTGTTCGCGGCCGTGCAGGACTCGACCCACTGGATGTCGGCGACGTAGCTGAAAATCGGTTGTGAGTTGGGAGCCGCCACGGCTTACCCCCCGACCGCGACGGCGGACGCGACCCCGACGGCGATATCCGGGTGCATGACCTGCGTTCCGTCCGCGAGCGTCTCGACGGCCGGGGCGGGCGCGGGCTTGGGCGCCACGAGGCTCACGTGCAGCTCGGCGTGGTCCTTGGCGATGGTGAGGCCGACGCGGGCGCCCGAGGCTTCGACCCACGCGAGCATGGCGGGCCCGATGTCGCGCGCGACCGGGTGCACGATGTGCGTGGCGTGGCGAGCGATGGCCGCCTGGAGCCGAGCGGTGAAGGCCGCCTTCTCGTCGTCGATGCGCGCGGCCTGCTCGGCGTTGAAGGAGGCGTGCGCGCCGGAGAGGATGGTTGCGAGGTCGGTCATGGGAGGAAAATGCCTTTCGCGCACGTCATGTCTTGCGCGAGCGTGGACGAGCGGGTGGCGACCCAGGCAGGCCAAGTTACGATTGCGTCCTTGGTGCCAGATGAGAGATTGACGACCGCGCCCGCGTTGCTGGACGCGAGCACGGTCTGGCGGACGAGCGTGGTGGCGGCCGAGAGATAGCCCCGGCCCACTTCCCACTCTGCCGAGCCGGAGGCCGAGATGGCGTAGTAGAAGAGCGGGCCCTGGCCGATGGCCGCGTTGAAGGTCTGGAAGCCCGTCGGGGCCGAGCCCGAGAGCGTGAGATCGCCGGTCCCCGTCGTCGTGGTCGTGTCCTTGACGCGGTCCGCGTAGACGGTGAGGGCGGTCACTGGCGGGCCTCGCGGTTGACGGGGCGCCGATTTTCGGGCATGGTGGGGGTATGCCTGTCACGAGAAATTGCGATGTGTGCGGGAAGTCCTACACCAAGCCGCCATCCCTGGTTGGCAAATACTGCTCGCGTGCGTGTCGGGCCTTGATGCCCGTCAAGCCGGACCGAGACTTGAGGGCCAGGCGCACCAAGCACGCCCCGAACCACCCCTTGGCCACCGCGGGCGGACTTGTGGCCGAGCACCGCATGGTGCTCTGGGGCAAGATCGGGCCGGGCCCCCATAAGTGCACGTGGTGCGGAGAGTCTACCTCGTGGACGGTTGGAGAGCGCACCGCTCGCATGCTGGTGCCCGACCATCTTGACGGCGACTGGCGCAACAACAGCGCCGACAATCTCGTGCCGGCGTGCATGAGTTGCAACGCGGCCAGGACTCGCAGCGCCGTTGGCGACGACGAAGTCTTCGTGGAAGATGCGACTCGGGACGGCAGTGCGCGTCGCGTCAGAGGAGTCACCCTGAAGTGCCCCGAGTGCGGCGTTGACTTCATCGCCAAGAAATGGCGAGCCGGCCGCAACGACCGCGCAAAGTGTTGCAGCAGGCCGTGCGCTACCAGGCTCCAATTCCGCGAACATGGGCACCCGCGTTCGCACCGTTAGGTCCTACTTAGCCTGAGGATTCCAGCGGCATTCCACTGCGCGATTATGTTTTGGCCGTTGGGCAAAACGACCACGCCAGCGCCATCGAAGTACCCGAGCAGAGCCGACGTAGCAGCGACGCCCGTGTCTTGGTAGATGACGAGGGCTTCGGTCTGGTCTCCGCTGACCGCAGTGAAAACCGTGTCCGTCGCATCCATCGTCGCGTACGTCGTCATGATCGTGAACGTCTTGCCAGCGAGCGCCGCAGTCGCCACGATGGCCGCTCCGGGGATGTCGTCGAGGAACTCGTCCGTGTCGAGGTTGACGGTGTAGTCGGCGACGTCGATCAAGCACGCGTTCAGCGTGTTGCTCGTCATATCCACCGCGCCGGAGAGTACGTTCTTGAGCCCTTGGAGATACCAGCTCGTAGCCATGCAGCGATTCTAGCTTGCGTCCGCCCCCGTGCTGGAAAGCGTCGGGTCTGGCTTGGCGGCTTCGCGTCGAAACCACGCCCGCATGAGCGGCTTGGGCCAAAGCCACGCATACGACCGCCAGAGTGTGTCCACGGTGGCGTCGATATCCCGGCCGAAGTCGCGGATCTGCACGAGATACGCCTCGCGCTCGAAGCGCCATCGCCAGTACGCGCACGGCAACGGGACCAGCGGAAACAGGTAGCCGAGCCCCATGAGGAAGCCGAGGCGCTTGAACTGCGCGACGTGCACGAGCTCGTGCATGATGACCGAGCGGTACGGCTCGATGTTGCCAGCCACGTCGACCCATGACGGCGCGTGAATCCGCCGGGACGACACAGTGGTCCACATGCGATTCATGAACGCGTAGCGCCACGGCAGGATCCAGGACAGGACGCGCATGAGTCGCGAGTCTTTCTTGCTGACGAGGGTGACGCCCGCGTCCTCGAGCAGCTTTCGGACGGGGATTTTCTTGGGCACGGCCACGGTCATTCCTTCAGCCGGCCGATGATGTCGTGCATTTCGGCGAGCAAGTGTTGCAGGCGCTCGAACATGGCCTCGCGGGCTTCCGCGCGCCTGGACGGGTCGGTGGGCTGGCGTTTGATGTGCGCTCGCAGGATTGCGCCGAGCGGGGCGGTCGCGATGGGCTTTGACATGACTTCGCGGA
>JAGOUB010000075.1 GCA_018061525.1 Candidatus Peribacteraceae bacterium | reverse complement strand
CCGCAGCCCGGCCCACAGACCGCCGCTTACGAGAGCGAGGCGGACGTGATCGGCTATGGCGGCGCTGCCGGCGGCGGCAAGACTGACCTGATGCTCGGCTTTGCGGGCACCCGTCACCGCCGCGCGATCATCTTCCGCCGCGTCTTCCCCTTGCTCGAGGGCATCGAGTCGCGCTCACGTGAGATCTACAACGCGGGCGACTCGACGCGGGCAAAGGACCGCTATAACGAGCAGCTGCACCGCTGGGAGCTGGCGCGCGGGGTGACGGTCCGCTTTGCCGCGATGCAGAACGAGACGGACAAGTCCAACTTCCAGGGCCGGCCCTACGACTTCTACGGCTTTGACGAGGCCACCGAGTTCAGCGAGTCGCAGTTCCGGTTCGTCACGGCCTGGAACCGGACCACCGTGGTGGGCCAGAAGTGCCGCATCCTGCTGACCTTCAACCCGCCCATGACCGACGCCGGCGAGTGGGTCACGCGCTACTTTGCGCCCTGGCTCGACCGCGAGCACGCCCACCCGGCCCAGGACGGCGAACTGCGCTGGTATGTGTCGGACAAGGACGGCAAGGACCTGGCCGTGGACGGTCCGGATCTGGTCACGGTCAACGGCAAAGAGGTGAGACCCCGCTCGCGCACGTTCTTCCATGCGGCCCTCAAGGACAATCCGATCCTTGAGGCGACCGGCTACGGCGCCACGATCGACGCGCTCCCCGAGCCGCTGCGCTCGTTCCTGCACGGCAACTTCAACGCGGCCAAGGTGGTCGACCCCTGGCAGACGATCCCGGCCTCCTGGGTGCGCGCGGCTCAGGCCCGCTGGACCGAGGCACGGCCCGCGGGGTCCTATGTCCTGGGCTGCGACCCGGCCCGCGGCGGCGGGGACCGGCTGGCGATTGCGCGACTCTATGGCGGCACCTGGTTCGCACCGATCGAGGTCTGGCCAGGGACGGCCGTCCCGGATGGGCCCAGCGCGGCAGCCCTGCTCGCCGGCGACGTCACCGCCGGGGCCAATATGGGCGTCGACGTGATCGGCATCGGGGCCTCGGTCTATGACAGCCTGAAGGACAACAACGCCGTCGTGACGCCGATCAACTTCGGCTCAGGCGCCGGCAACACGACCGACCGCAGCGGGCGGCTCAAGTTCCGCAACGTCAGGGCGGCCGCGTACTGGAAGCTGCGCGAGGCCCTGGACCCGGATCACGGCGAGGCCCTGGCCCTGCCGCCCGACCCTGAGCTCCTGGCCGACCTGTGCGCGCCACGGTATGAGTTGAAACCCTCGGGCATCCAGCTCGAAGATAAAGACGCGATCAGCCAGCGCCTCGGACGCAGCCCCGACAAGGGCGACGCGCTCGTGCTGGCCTGGTGGACGGCGCTCTTTAGTGTGACTGATCTGATTGCATGGTGAGGAACGACATGAGCATCCTTGACAACCTCGCGGCCCGACTCGGATACCACAAAGCGCAGGGCGGTGACCCCAAGCCACCCGGCGAAATGCTTGCCGTGGCGGACGGCTACCACTGGGGCGTGCCAGACGCCTCGGAGCATGAGCGCCAGATGCGGCTCTATGCGGCGCTGACCTGGATCAATACCGCCATCGACATCCCGGCCGGCATGGCCGCGGACGGCGAGTACCACGTGAAGCGCATCGCCGGCGAGCCGGACGGCCCCGACGACGAAGAGCAGGTCAATCACCCCTTCGAACAGCTCCTGTACCGGCCCAACCCGTCCGCCTCGCGCGGTGAGTTTATGCGCGATTGCTATACCAATTTCAAGGTCACGGGCAACCTGTACCTGTTCGTCAATGCCCTGTCCGAGGGTGCGCCGCCGGACGAGCTCTGGATCGTGCCCTCGCACCTGATCCGCCCGATCCCGGACGGCCGCAGCTACGTGGCCGGCTACGAGTTCACGCCGCCTGGCCGGGCGGCCGAGTTCGTCGAGCCGTGGAAGATCGTCCATATGAAGACCTCCAACCCGGCCAACCCGTTCATTGGGCTCAGCGCCATCCAGTCGCTGGCTCTCGACGCCTACGGGGACATCGCGCAGCAGAAGTGGGCGCTGGGGTTCTTCGACAAGAACAACGCCAAGTTGCCGAGCATCCTGGCCTTCAAGCAGATGGTGGGCGATCCCGAGTGGAACAAGATCAAGGCCGAGCGCGACCGCGAGTGGGGCGGCACCAACCGCAGCGGCGTAACCCTGCTGCGCGGCGTGGGCGATGCCCTGCAGCTGATCCAGGCCAGCAGCACCCAGAAGGACATGGAGTTCCTGGCGGCCCGCAACTTCACCAAGGAGGAGATCTACGGCAAGCTGGCGCCGGGCCTGGCCTCGATCCTGGCCGTCAACGCCACCGAGGCCAACGCCATCGCCGGCAAGGCGACGCTGATCGAGTTCGCGATCTGGCCCTTTATGGTGCAGTTGGCCGAGAAGCTCTCGGCTCAGCTCCTGCCCCTCTACGGCGACAACCTGCGCGGCGAGTTCGAGGACATGCGCATGTCGAACCGCATCCTGGACCTGCAGGAGCAGGATCAGTATGCGAAGTACCACACGATCAACGAGGTGCGCGTCGAGTACTACGACGAGGGCCCGCTGGAACTGGACCCCGAGATCGTGGCCCAGATGGAGGCCGAGGAGCAGGAGAAGCAGGACAACCTCGAGAAGCTCCCCGCCGCCATGCAGGCCCAGGCAGGCCAGCCGGCCGGCAAGGCCACGCCCTCCCGGCTCGACCCGCGCGGGTTCCTGTTCCCGGCCCAGATCGGGCCCAACACGCCGGCGCCGGGCGAGAAGAAGCCCGCGCCCATGGCTCCCTTTGGGGCCGGCCAGGCCATGGCCCAGCAGCCCCCGCCGCCGCCCCAGGCTGAGGACGACACGCTCCCCGGTGACGTCGAGAAGCTCGACGAGCAGGCCTCCGAGCAGGTCGCTCAGCAGGCCGAGATGAAGGCCTGGGAGAACTTCGCGCTCAAGCGCCTGGGCAAGCCCGGCGCGCGAGAGTTCGAACCGCGGGCCATTGACCTTCTCTCAGCCATGCGCATCAAGTCGGCCCTGGGACGCGCGAAGACCGCCGACGACATCCGGGCCGTGTTCGCCCTGGAGCGGGGCGGCGAGCCGCTAATCGAGCGCGCCGTCTCGGCCCTGGAACGCTATGCCAGCAGTAAATAGTGTCGCGGCCCTCGTCGCGGCCTATGTGGCACAGGCCGTCAAGACGGTGCGCACGGTGGTGGTCGACTACGAGGTCGAGCTGACCGGGCCAATTGCCGACTACTTCAACGGCGACGGCTCGAGCGGCGCCGTGCGGGCGACGTTCCAGCGCGCCATCCGCGGCTACGCCAAGGACGCCTATATCGAGGGCATCCGAGACGGCAAGGGCAATGCCGAGGACTTCGACGACGAGGACGCAGATGTCGTCGACGCCTGGATCGACGAGCAGCTCAGCCACGTGGACGGCCTGATCGACGCCCTCCGCGCGACCGAGGGCGCACAGGATCGCACGGCCGCGCAGCAAGGGATCCTCACCCGTGTGCGTTACTGGGTCAACGCCCTGGCCGACCTGGGCGGCCGCGGCAAACTGCGGGCGATGGAGGGCGAGATGGCCTACTGGCGGCTCGGATACACCGAGGTCCACTGCGACGACTGTCTGCGCAACTCTCGCGCGCGCCCGAAGCGCATCCGCAAGTGGATCGACGGCGGCACCCTGCCGCGGTCCTATGACCTGAAATGCGGCGGCTACAACTGCGACTGCACCCTGCGCAGTGCCAGGACCGACCGCATCCTCTACCCGGTGAACTAATGTCACAAATATCTGTGCGGATCGACTCGGAAAAGGTCTCAATCGGCCTGCGCAAGTTCGGCGACTCGATCCCCGACATCGTCAGCGAGGCGGTCGAGGGCGACTATGCCGAGCGAGTGCTGAAGGCCATCGGCGGCGACTACCGCGGCGGCTCCTCCTACGGCGTGCCTCTGCCGGCCTCGGGCGTCGACGTGCGCACCGGCAACTATGGCCGCTCGGTGACCTGGGTCCGCGAGGGCATGACCTACCGGTTCCTCAATAACGCCTACTCGCGCCGCGGCTACAACTATGGGCCTCTCCTGACCGGAGACGGCAACGGCCATAACCAGAAGTGGTGGGCGGCCGGGCGCTGGCCGATCGCCAAGATCGAGGTCGAAAACGAGACGCTCTCGCTGGTGACCAAGATGGACGACAGCCTACAAAACGGAATCGAGGCAGCTGGACTATGAACGATCGAGACTTCTGGATTGCCGTGCGGGCCGCGCTCCTGGCCATTGTGGACGCCATCGAACGGCGCTGGGAGCTGAAACGGCGCTCCCCTGAAGGCCCTCAAAACCATGGACACAATCCGGTTGCGCCGCGGCCCAGTTAGCCTATAATATCCCCAAGCGCATATCCCAGCTCGCCGGCAAGCCTGCTCCCCGCAGGAGGGCCGGCGGGGACCGAGCAAACGCAAGCGGTGGCTCTGACATGATCAGGGCCGCCGCTTTTTGCTATGTCCAGTCCAGCCAACGATCACGACGAACCAAACACCAGCGCCAAGGCAGGCGCGCGCCACTCGTCAGACGACATCAAAAAGGGTCGCGGCGTGAAGGCCAAGGCGCGCGAGATCGTGGCCGACATGGACGCCCTCGGCTTCCTGGATGAGCAGGAGATCGGCAACCCGGGCACAGCCCCTGACGAGGGTAACGCGCTCAAGGCCATCTCCGAGACCCCCGACGAGCTGCGCGTCGCCAACTACATCGTCTTGTTTGGCGGCCGCGACCTCGAGGGTGTCGGCAGCTCAAACAAGAACGCCGACGGCAGCAAGGGCGAGTTCTTCACCAAGACCACCCAGTTTGACAGCGACGCCACCCGCAAGGGCCTGCTCCCGGTGGACTGGGAGCACAACACGATGCGCGGGCAGACGGTCGACGGCATCGCGCCGGGCGAGTACCTGGGCGTCGT
>JAGOUB010000074.1 GCA_018061525.1 Candidatus Peribacteraceae bacterium | reverse complement strand
AGCAGTGCGACGACGGCAACGGCGTGGATGACGACGAGTGCACCGACGCCTGCACCGAGCCCGCCTGCGGCGACGGCGTGCTGCACGTGGAGCTGGGCGAGGAGTGCGACGACGGCAACGAACGCGGTGGCGACGGCTGCAACAGCGAGTGCATCGAAGAGTACTGCGGCGACGGTGAGAAGCACGGCGACGAGGAGTGCGACGACGGCGGTCTGGAGGAAGGCGATGGCTGCGACAGCGACTGCCGCGCCGAGACCGGCTACGACTGCGGACCCACCGGCTGCCAGACGACCTGCGGCGACGAGGTCGTGGCCGGCGATGAGTGGTGTGACGACGGCAACCGCAAGGGCAACGACGGCTGCAGCGCCGAGTGCGGCTTCGAAGTGACGACCCACCAGATGGCCGGTATGGCCGCGGCATCCGTCGCCCTGGCCGTGCTCACCGCCGCGACCCGCGTGGTCTGGACGGTCTTCTTGAGACGCCGCTAAGCGCGTGCCCCTCTGCGGGACCGCGCGCTATACTGCGCCCGCGCTTTGGTGCGTACGGTCTTTTCTTTCCCATCACGTGCCCCGCTCACTCAGTGGGTCGACTGCGCGTCCAGCGCAGGCGCCAATCAAGAAGTTCCACTGCTCGATCGGCGAGCATCACAGCATCCTTCATACCATCGTGCCCCGGTAGCTCAGTGGATAGAGCAGCAGCCTTCTAAGCTGTTGGTCGCCGGTTCGATTCCAGCCCGGGGCACCATTATTGACATAATTACAATAATATTTAAAATACCATTCTTCACACCATCGACTCAGTGAGGCAAGCGCCCTGCGCGCCGCGAGCGAATAGGGTGCTTGTCTCAGTTTTTCGACAGCGACCGCTCATCCCTCGGTTTGGGATGTGGAGAGAAAGGATGGAACTTAGAACACCGATCAGCCTGAAGCAGGCCGGATCATGGGACGTCATTGGACAGCTTTTGACCCTGCGCTTGAAGCACAGGTGCGTGGAATGGATGGTATCTCTATTTGAAGGCGTGAAGCAGGCAGGCGACTCCTGGACGTTCTACGACCCGGGAACATCGCTTCAGGAAACAATGCTGCTGGCTCCGAGCCTCTTCGACATTAAATACCCGGACAGCTGGTGGGGGTCGGTCCACCGATCACCCCAGCGAAAGACCATACGGATCCCCAGGGCATCGTACGGGGCAGACCACGCCAGGCAGATCCCTTTGAAACTCCCGTCAGAAAGCGTGGTGTCCGTCGGAGAGCTCGCCGTCCTGACGCTGCTCCTCGAGCATCACGGCCAGCTTCCGCTCAAGGGGTACGTCCGCACATCGGCTCTAACTGGCGGACTGCGTCTCTTCTGCGGCCACAATGAAGGCGAGAACATTCTGCGCGTCATGACCGGCACTGACGAGTTGAGGAAGGCCGATTACGGGATGGCCTTCTCGCAAAACGAAAAATAGCCCCTGAGTCAGCTGGAAGCGCCCGCTTCCGTCGAACCTTCGCCCAGCAACGTCCCATCGGTGTCGCGAAGGTTCATTTCTCGTGCACGCAAAAAATCCCCAGCCGCATCGGGCTGGGGAGGGGATTGTTTCGGTCAGGTCTGGATCGACGTGTCATTTGAGGATGTTCGCCAACAGCATCTGCTTGAGGATGACCTCGAGGGTCTTGGTGTCGACGCCTTGGCGCAGGAGGCGGTCCCAGGCCACGGCCCGCAGTTCGGGCAGGCGGGCGGCGAGGAGAGCCAGGTCTTCCTTGGTGCAGTCCTCGCGATCGATGAGCTGGAGCCCGGCCCACTCGGCCGCGGCCTTGCCGTGCATCACGATCTGCAGCAACTCGCTGCGGGTGGCCTTCATGCGGCAGAGCCGCACCCACGCCTTCTGTTGGAACTCGTTGTCGGAGCAGATGATGGCGATGAGGTTGTCGCCGTCCACGTCGTCCCGATCCAGGATGGTGCGCGCGACCTCGGTCGCGAACGTGCGGTTGTCCATCGTCCGATACCAACACCCATACGCAGGGTTCGTTGCGGCCTGTGTGACATGAGAGACAGGCCAGCCGGGCACGGATGCCATGCCGAGGTGGCCTGTCTCAGTCGATCTGACCATTGATACGAAGAAACAACGATCGCATATTACGTTATAATCATACTATTTGTCAATATAGGCAGGATCACGGGCCTTCTGCTGGCGAGCGCCTCTGCCCAGTCATACAATCGGAGCCTATGGAGCCACAGGACCCGACGCCCCCGATTACACCGGCCACGCCCGAACCGATCATCACCCCGCCGCCCGTCGTCACTCCGCCTCCCGCCGCGCCGGCATCTGTGCCCGCCCCCATCCCGCTCACGCCGGAAGAGGACATCGCCAAGAACAAGGACCTGGCCGCGCTCTCGTACCTCTGGATCCTCTCGGTCTTCGTCTACTTCCTCAAGAAGGACTCGCCGTTCGTGCGCTTCCACGCGCGCCAGGGCATGACGCTCTTCGGACTCAGCGTGCTCTTCATGATCGTGCCGGTCATCAGCCGCCCGCTGCAGTTGCTCATCCTCGTAGGCTGCGCCTTCGGCTTCATGAACGCCGCCCAGGGCAAGCGCGCCGACCTACCGCTCATCGCCGCCCTCTCGCGCGCCGACTGGAAGAAACTCCGCTCCGATTGGCAGGATGCCGTGGCCGTCATGGGCCGCTTCTGGCACTCAATCATGGACCACATGCCCAAGGGTTCGCCCCACGCCGCCCCCAAGACTGACAAGGCCGACAAGCCCGCCGAGGCCAAGCCCGCGACGCCCGCTCCCACCCCGAGCGCTCCGGCCCAGACGGTCACGCCGGCCACTTCTCCCGTACCTTCCGCCCCTCCCTCCACTCCCGATTCACATGGCGTATAAGCGCGTAATGCTCAAGCTCTCCGGCGAGGCTCTGTCCGCGGCCGGCGCCGGGCAGGGGATTGACCAACCGACGCTCCGCGGCATCGCGGCGCGCATCCGGGTTGTGCACGAACTTGGCACCGAGCTGGTGATCGTGGTCGGCGGCGGCAACATCTGGCGCTACCGCGATACCAAGGGTTCGGGCATCGAGCGCACGGCCTCCGATGCCATGGGCATGCTCGCCACCATCATGAACAGCGTGGCGCTGCAGGCCGAACTCGAAGGCATGGGCTCGCACACGCGCGTGATGTCGGCCGTGGACGTGCCGCAATTGGCCGAACCCTACATCCGCCGCCGCGCCATCCGCCACCTGGAGAAGGGCCGCATCATCATCTGCGCCGGCGGCATCGGTCAGCCCTACTTCACCACCGATTCGGCCGCGGCCCTGCGCGCGCTGGAGCTCGGCTGCGACGTGCTGCTCAAGGCCACAAACGTGGACGGCATCTACGACGCCGACCCGCGCAAGAATCCCAGCGCCAAGCTCCTCGACCGCCTCACCTACGACCAAGCCATCGAGCGCAACCTAGCCGTGATGGACCAGGCCGCCTTCAGCCTCTGCCGCGACCAGGGCCTGCCCATCCGCGTCTTCAACTTCCAGAAGGAAGAAGCTCTTCTCAAGGCTTGCCGCGACGAGGACATCGGCACGGTGGTTTCGGCCGCCTGAGCCGATTGGCCGCCGAGGTGTCTTCGCGGTACAATCAGGGCATGAGTTCCGACCCCCGCCTCGCCCCCTTCTTGGCCGACGTCGCCAAGGTCTTCGCCCATCTCCAACAGGAGTTCGGCAAACTCCAGACCGGCCGCGCCAGCGCCGCGCTCGTGGAGCACGTCATTGTGGATGCGTACGGCCAGCGCCAGCCGCTCAAGAACGTGGCCGGCATCGGCGTGCAGGACGCCCGCACCCTCACCGTCCAGCCCTGGGATCCGTCCGTCATGCAGGCCGTCGAGAAGGCCCTCTCGCAGGCGGACATCGGCGCCACCCCCATGAGCGATGGCCACGTCATCCGCCTCTCGCTGCCCCCGCTCACGCAGGAGCGCCGCGAGCAGATGACCAAGGTGGTCTCGCAGCTCGCCGAGGAGGCGCGCATCTCGGTGCGCAAGGCCCGCCAGACGGCGCACGACGTCTTTAAGCAGGAGAAGGACGAGGATGTGAAGGAAACGCTGCTCGAGCACCTACAGAAGGAAGTGGACAAGGCCAACGCCTCCATCGACGAGTACAAGGACAAGAAATCCGAGGAACTGATGAAGGTCTAACGATGGAGAGCGCTCCCGTCCGCCTGCGTCTGCTCCTGCCGAACATCCGGTCGCTCTGGAACGTGGGCTCCATGTTCCGCAGCGCCGACGCGTTCGGCGTGGAGTACGTGCATCTGGCCGGCTACACCGGCACGCCGCCGCGCAAGGAGATTGCCAAAACGGCCCTCGGCGCCGAGGCCTGGGTGCCGTGGGACCACCACGCCGACCCGGTGGAGATCGCCGACAAGTTACTGGCCGACGGCTGGCGGTTGGTGGCGCTGGAGCTGACGCCGGACGCCGTGCCGCTGCCCGAACTGCCGCCCGCGCCGAAGACTTGCGTGGTAGTGGGACACGAGCTCTCGGGCGTGGAGCCCGAACTGATGAAGCGCTGCGCGGCCAAGGCGAAGATCCCGATGGGCGGTCTCAAGGAATCGCTCAACGTCTCGGTGGCGACGGGCATCGCGCTCTACCAGCTGCGCTGCGTCTCGCGTTAGGAAACGCCTGAAGCCGGGCGCAAGTCGCGCTGGAGAGCCGTGGCCTGGCTGATGATCAAATCGATCGCCGGGTGGCCGCCGGGGAAATTGCCGTCAAGGTCGATGACTCTCTCGATCGCCCTGGCGAAGTCTTGCAGCTCACGCTGGTAGGAGACATCGGTCGCGCGGGCGGCTTCGGCGCGCAACGCGGCAGCGATGGTCGTGCGGAAGGCGACGTAGCGTCCGCGGTTGGCTATCCACCACTCGTGCGAATTGCGGTTCTCGGGACGCCGGTGCTCCTCGCTAAGCGCACGCACGTCGGCCAAAGGAGCCTCGAGTGATCCGGCGAACTGCTCACGCAGGTCGTCTTCGGAGAGCGGCAGCGCCGCGGGGAACTCGACGGAGAGGACGCGGCCCGCGCCCATCACGAGCGTGGCCGCGGCGGGGGCGGGAGCGTAGACACCGACCAAAAG
>JAGOUB010000073.1 GCA_018061525.1 Candidatus Peribacteraceae bacterium | reverse complement strand
GCACCTGCCTACCCCAGGGCTGGCACGCGGTGGACCCGGCGCTGCTACAGGAGAATGGCCTGCCGCCCGAGGTGGTGGCCGCCTTCCAGGCCGATGTCGACGTGTCGGGCGTGTTCCCGACGGTGACGGTGACGCGCCAGGTGATGCGCACGCCCATGACGGCCGGGCAGTTCTCGGAGGCGAGTATCACGGCCGTGTCGGTGCTGCCCGAATACAAGCGCCTCGATCAGAAGGCCGTGTCCGTCGACGGCCAAGAGGTGGCGGTGCACGTCTACAGCGCCCAGCTCCGCGAGGATCGCCCCGTGCAGCGCTACTATCAGATGAGCACGGTCAGCGGCCGCAGCGGCTTCACCTTCACCGGCGCGTTGCCCCTCTCGGTAGAGGCGGTGCTCGAACAGAAAGTGCTCCTGATCCTGCAGAACGCCACCTTCCGCGAGCCGGTGGCCGCGCCCGCGGCTGCGGCGGAGTAATTTGGCCTGGTTCGGCGGTGGCGCTACACTGCGTCCGCTTTCCGGTGCTGTAGCCAAGTAGTAAGGCAAGGGTCTGCAAAACCCTCATTCGCGGGTGCGATTCCCGCCAGCACCTCCATTCTCCTCTATGGCCACCATCGAAGACTTTGAGAAGATCGACATCCGCATCGGGCGGGTTCTTTCCGTCGAGCCGTTTCCGGAGGGAAAGTATTCCACTCATGTGTTGTCTGTGGATCTTGGTCCTGAAGTAGGAGTGAAGAAGTCGTTGGCGCGGTTGGCGCCGTTGTATGGAGTAGAGATTGTGGGGCGGTTGGTGGGGTGTGTCGTGAATTTTCCGCCAAGGCAGATTGGGAAACATCAGTCAGAGGTTCTCACATTGGGTTTTCCGGATGCAGAAGGGAATACGGTGTTGTTGGGGGTGGATCGGGAGATTCCTGTCGGAGGTCGGTTGTATTGATTTGGTTGGTACTTTTGGCAATGCGCTAAAAGCTCCTCTGAGTTGTGCCATTCATTTGGTTTGCCACCTTTTGTAGGCGCGCAAAAGGTGGCGCCAAAACGCTGGCGCGCCGAGCCCCTCTCCATGGTTCTGCTTGGTTATGACGCCCTCCCGAAGGAGGCTGTGTACTTCGTGCCCCTTCACCCCCGGCCGGCGCGCGCCCCTCCGCAGGCAAAGTCCGGATGGTGCGCCGGGGGCGATCTTCGGTTACTCTCGGATCAGTGGGGCTGTAGCTCAGTTGATAGAGCACCTGATTTGCAATCAGGGGGTCAGGGGTTTGAACCCCCTCAGCTCCACCATTACCTCCAAAGATGATGCCCAAGATTCGTGCCGTCGCGATGGTCGTTGATCACGGTTCTATTTTACTGATGCGCCGTGTGAGTCAGGGGCGGGAATATTATGTTTTTCCGGGTGGTGGCGTAGAGGCTAATGAGTCCGTTGAAGATGCGGTAGTACGTGAGGTACGAGAGGAGGCATCGTTGGCGGTGCAGATCGAATGGCCTCTCTATCATCATGTGTACGACGATAGCTCGGAGCATTGGTTCTACCTTTGCCGGTATATTTCCGGCCATCCGCAACTTGGCCAAGGCAATGAGATGGAATCCATGCGTGCGAACCCTGGTGAGTTGTATGAGCCGTTTTGGTGCGAGATCGATCGATTATCTGAGATGCTCATTTATCCGTTGGAAATCCGCGACTGGTTCGTTGCTGATTACCACGCTGGCCTCAGTCGCGAACAGCTGAAAACAGCAGTTATTGCTCTCAAAGATCTGCGGCATTCCATCTGAATTGTTGCGGAACAGGGCAAGAATTTGGATCGATTATTAGCCGATGATTATCGGCTCACCAGTGCAATTTTTCACCTCCATGCCCTCTCTCGCGCAGTGGATCAATTGGCATTGATCGAAAGAGCAACGGAGGAAATCGACATGGTCGAGTGCGACATTCTCGAAGAGAACATTCGTAAAAGAGCAATCTTCGAAGCGAGATCCGGACAGGCTGCCGCCGATGATCTTTGCCTCGTGAAAGTTCTTATTTTTCCAATGGAAATCTAAGACGGACTGATCTCCCTGGAAGGTGCCAGTGATTTCAGAATCATTGAGTGCGGTATCGAGGTTAACCATAATTGACAATTTTAGAGATGAAGGAGATCATTGCAAGCCAAATCCTAGGATTTGGATGAGAGCGGTTCTTTGAAAATGAATCCGAGGAGAAAGGAGGTGATGACGAGTTGCCAGATCCGATCGAGCTGAGTGACGGGACCTATCTGTACCCCATTCCGGGACGAGATAACATCCATACCGACCACTACCATGTGGCGGCGGATGGGACGATCCTCTCGATTAAGGAAGATGATGAGTACAGCTACAACCGCGCCGAAGTGCGGCGGCATATCAACGAAGTGACGGGTATGGACTTCCCGCCCCGTTACTAAACCTGGTGATGACTAATCTGACTGAGCTGCTCTCGACCCACCCCCTCGGTGTGGGTCATTTTTATGAAGCGTATATTCACATACACACTCTGGCCTGTCCTTGCTTATACTGCGCCCACCATGCGCACCGTCTTCGAAACCCTCGCTCTCTTCCCGCACGCTCCCGGCGGCGGGCTCACGGCCGCACAGGCCGCAGAGAGCCATGAACGCCACGGCCGGAACACGCTGACGCCGCTCCCCAAAGAGTCGGCTTGGTCGAAGTTCGTCGCCAAGTTCGAGGATCCGATCATCCGCATCCTGCTCTCGGCCTCGCTCATTTCCATGACGGTGGACCTGTTCAAGATGGGCGCCGGCTACGTGCTGCCGCTTGGCTTCGTGGCGGCGATGGCGGTGGTGTTCGGCGGCATCCTGCTCATGCGCCGCGGGCGCTGGCTGGTGTTCGCGTTCCTCGGCTTCGCGATGGCGCTGCTCGTCGCGGGCCTGATGCTTGGCCATCTCCTCTTTGAAGGCTTGGCGGTGATGGTGGCGGTGCTGCTCGCCACGGGCGTGGCCTTCCTGAGTGAATATAAGAGCGACCGCGAGTTCGAGCTGCTCAACGAGGGCAAGGAGCCCCCGGCCGTGAAGGTGGTGCGCGGCGGCATCCAGACCACGATCCCGGCGCACGAGGTGGCGGTGGGCGATATCGTCCTGCTCGGCACCGGCGACGAGGTGCCGGCCGACGGCCGCGTGCTGGAGGCGACCGAACTCAACCTGGACCAATCGCTCATGAACGGCGAGTCCGAGCCCTCGGCCAAGCTGCCCGCCGAAGCCGATAAGGCCGCCGGCGGACCCGGCGAGATCGATTGCCTCTACCGCGGCACGTACGTGGTGGAAGGCATCGGCCGCATGCTTGTGACCGAGGTGGGAGACGCCACCGAATTCGGCGTGATCGCGCGCAAGCTGGCAGGGGATGACGGCGTCGGCGAGGCCGGCGGCCGCGTGCGCGACAAGCTCTCCATCAGCAAGGAGCCCACGCCGCTGCAGCGCAAGCTAGAGGGCCTGGCGCGCCTCATCAGCCGCGCGGGCTACGCCGCGGCCGCCATCGTCTTCGTGGTGCTCGTGGTCGGCGGCATCCTCCGCGGCGACCTGGCGCTGCCGGCCGAGGGCGCCGACGCTGGCGCGGTCTGGTTCCAGAACCTCTCGCTCCTCCTGGAATACTTCGTCTACATGGTGGTGATCGTGGTGGTGGCCGTGCCCGAGGGCCTGCCCATGAGCGTGACGGTCTCGTTGGCGCTGGCCATGCGCAAGATCACGCGCAGCAACTGCCTCGTCCGCCAGCTCGTGGCCTGCGAGACGGTCGGCTCCACGACCATCATCTGCACCGATAAAACCGGCACGCTCACCCAGAACCGCATGTCGCTGGAGAAGCTGGCGATCGACGGCCACTGGCTGACCGACGCCAAGGCCACGGCCGTGCCCGGCGATAAGGGCTTCGAGGCGCTCACCGCCACCGAGTGGATCGGTCTCGTCTCGGCTGTGGACTCGACGGCCTACTTGGAAGAGAAGGAAGGCAAGACGGTCGTGGTCGGCAGCTCCACCGAGGGCGCGCTGCTGCGCTGGATCGGCGAGCGTGGCGCGGCCTACGGCGACCTGCGCCTGCGCTTCCCGGCGCTGGCCGTGTTCCCGTTCTCGTCCGATCGCAAACGCATGACGACGGTGGTGGAGTGGGACGGCCGCGCGGCCGTGCTCTGCAAGGGCGCGCCCGAGCGCATTATCGCCTCGTGCACGCACGTCATGGCCGAGGACGGCACCGTGCAGCCCTGGGACGCCGAGTCGCGCCAAGCCACCGAGGCCATGCTCCACGATGCCGCCGGCCAGGCTATGCGCACGCTCGCCTTCGCGGTGGCGCTGCTGCCGGGCAAGGTGGACGCCGCCAGTCTGCGCAGCCAGCGCGACCAGCTGGAGAGCAACCTCACGTACGTCGGCTTCGCGGCCATCCGCGACCCGCTGCGCCCCGAGGTCTACGACGCCATCGCCGAGTGCCGCCGCGCCGGCATCAAGGTGCAGATGATCACGGGCGACACCATCGATACCGCCCGCGCCATCGGCCGCGAGATCGGCCTGCTGGAGGACGCCGACTCCATCGTGCTCACCAGCGCCGAGTTCAACGCCATGTCCGACGAGGAACTGACGGCGATTCTCCCCAAGCTGCGCATCCTCGCCCGCGCCCAGCCGCTCGATAAGCTCCGCATGGTGAAGCTCCACCAAGCCCGCGCCGAGGTGGTGGCGGTGACGGGCGACGGCACCAACGACGCGCCCGCGCTCAAGCAGGCCGACGTCGGCCTGGCCATGGGCATTGCCGGCACCGAGGTCTCCAAGGAGGCCAGCAAGCTCGTGCTCCTCGACGACTCCTTCGCCACCATCGTGAAGGCCGTCTTCTGGGGCCGCGCGCTCTACGAGAACATCCAGCGGTTCATCATGTTCCAGCTCACCATCAACCTGAGCGCGCTGGGCATCACGCTGATTGCTCCGTTCCTGGGCTTCCGCGCGCCGTTCACGGTGCTGCAGTTCCTCTGGATCAACGTGATCATGGATACCTTCGCCGCGCTGGCGCTCTGCTCCGAGCCGCCGCGCAAGGCGCTCATGCTCATGCCGCCCAAGCGTCGTGACGAGTCGATTGTCACCCGCTCCATGCTACGCACGCTCGTCTCCACCGCCGCCTTCTATGCCGTCGTCATGCTC
>JAGOUB010000004.1 GCA_018061525.1 Candidatus Peribacteraceae bacterium | reverse complement strand
AGATCGACGAGCTCAACACGCAGGATGACATCGACAAGCAGATCCGCCTAGAGAAGGCAGCCGCTCAACTGCACGAGCAGACCCAGCGCGTGCTGCGGCAGGCCGAGACCTTGCCCGCCGAGGACAGCGTGCAGATCCGCCGCCAGGCCAAGCGCGTGCTGCAGGAGACGAGCGATTCCATCCGCAACGCTATCTCGGCCAGCTCCGACGACTCGAAGCGCGTGCCCCTTCAAACGCTCCTGACGGTGATCGAAGATAATGGCCGGTCATTCGGCGAGAACGGCGAGCCCTCATCGTCATCGTCCTCCTCCCAGATGATCGCCTCGTCCTCGAGCAGCGCGCAGATCCTGCGCCCGCTGCCAGGTGGCGTCGGCGTGCCCGATCCGGCCGTCATCACCATTACCATCGGCGGCTCCGAGGCTTCCGAAGACTCGTCGTCGAGTGAGGCTGCGCACTCTTCTGGCTCTTCCGAATCGTCCGCACCCGCCGTCTCCACCTCGAGCGCCTCGCGCTCGTCGTCGATCGAGCCGCGCCCGCCGGTACTGCCGGCCGAACCCATAGTCCCGCCGCCAGTCCGTCTCCCTCTGGAGCCGTCGAAACCAGTCGTCTCGAGCACCTCGTCACTCTCGCTGTCGGCCCCCTCGATAAACCTGCCGACGGGCTCTCTGGGACTGTAGTTTTTTTTGTAAGAGGGAGCCATCGTTATCGTCTTCTCCCCCGTGCGCACGACGCACGTTTTTTATCCGTTTCCCCCGTTGATTATGAAGCTCGCTACCCGCTTCGCCTCCGGTGCCATCATGGCCTCCATGGCTCTGACCGCCGTGCCGGCTTCTGCCCTGACGATCGACCTGTCGGGCAACACCAACCTGTCCGGTTCTAGCTACAGCCAGAACCGCGGCTCCGTCGATGCGAAAAGCAACGCCGACGTGTCCGTGAAGACTTCTGCCAATCGCAACAATCAGCGCGCCGAAGTGAAGAACGACCTCAAGGCCACCGCCCGCACCAGCGCCCGCCTGTCCTGGCTCGACTGGTGGAAGAAAGATAAAGAGAACAAGCCTAAGACCGGCTCCGGCTGGTGGAACCATGGCAGCGGCTCGACCGTGAGCGGCAGCGGCCAGGTGAAGGCCGGTTACGAGAAGAGCATCGACGCCTCCATCAAGGCAGCCGCCACTCTCTCCGCCAAGATGTCGAAGCACATCTGCGCCCTGATGGGTGAGGATGGTGACTCGCTCTCCGCCTGCATGTCCGCCCGCAAGGACAAGATCAAGGCCTCCTTCAACGCCTACATCGATGCCGCCTTCACGGCTTCCGTGACGACCGACAACGACTGACGCAGGAGGATCCGCTCTTTCCGAGGTATGCCCCGGGCCCAGGCTCGGGGCATTTTTGATGTCACTCGCGCACCGACACCAGCACGATTCCCTCTTCAAATCCCCCGCGCTTCCGACGCTTCTCACGCTGAACCTGCGCGACCTCTTTCGGATCGATGCCGCTCACGGCGCACAGCGCGTCGAGCACTTCGAGGACGTCGGCCAACTCGGCCACCAGGTCGGCGTGGGTCTTGGCGCGTTTCAGCTCGGTCGCCTCCTCCAGCAACTTCGTCTTGAGCGCGCCGGCCAAACGCGCGGGCGGCAGGCGGCGGATCTTAGGCTGGCCGCCGTTGCCGACGATGACTTCCGGGATGCGGTCACGGACGAGCTTGTTGTAGACGGTGGTGCGCATGGCCCGATCCTACTCCCTCGCCGCGCTCACTTCTTCTTGGCGGTCTTCTTCTTGCCGATGCCGGTGATGAAATCGGGCACGGGCAGCGCGGCCTCGCGCACTCCCCAACCGATGATATCGAGGAGCTGGCCCGCCAGCGGCGTGCGCTTCTTCTTTGCTGGGGGAACGGGTTTGGTCTTCATGCTGGTAAGACGTAGCGGGAGCGCCGTTCTTGCGGGCAAGCGCAGGAAACGCTGAAAAGACCCGTTTGAAGCGGTTTCTCCTTGGAAGAAGCCCTCTCGAAGAGCAGCATTGGTCGGTCATGACTCTGGAAGACCAGCTGCGGGCCCACGCCGTCACCGATCCCGAGACGCTGAAGGAAGCGCCGGTCTCAGAGATCCTCGCGCCCTATACGCTGAAGCCCATCGGCGCCGGATTGCAGTCGCGCATCTTCCGCCTGCAAGACTCGCCGTGGGTGCTTAAAGAGGGGCGCTGGGACCTGGAATTCCCGGTCTCGTCGGGCATCTCCATCCCGCTCTACGCCCAGGGCGTGGCCGACCTGCTCGCGCCCTCCGGTTTCACCTTCCTGCCCACCGACGATCACCTCGCCCGGCAGGTGGCCGAATACCGCCACCTCGAACGCTTCCTGGGCTGGAATGCCGAGGACCCCGCCCTCGCCGCCGAGCAACGGGCTGTGCGCGCCGGGCTCCTGGCCTCGCTGCCCGAGGTGGAAGCGTTCTACGGGATGGAACTGGCGGCCTCGCTCGGCCCCGTCCTGGATTCGCCCCTGCGGGAGACGGGCTTCCTGCCACGCGAGTACCTGCTGCTGGGCAGGTCAATCTCGCCGCAGAACCAGGGCAAGCGCACATCGTTCATTTTCCAGGAATTCATCCCCGGCACGCCGCTGCACGATGTGGCGCTGCCAACCCTCGGTGAGGGGCACCGCCGCCAGCTCGTGCTCTTCTTGTACCTGCTGCTCTTGTTGCGCGCCCGCACCGGCCGCGTGCCCGACACCCGCCCGCGCTACCCGCTGGCCCAGGCGCACGACTGGTTCGCGAAGACCGACAACATCTTCATGACGGAGAACGGATTCAAACTGATCGACACTGGCTGGCTGTGGTCGGCCGACGACGCGATGATCCGCCGCGGCCTGATCATCCCCGAGATGACAATCACGGCGGCGGCGAACACGCTGAGCGGATTGCTGAAGGGATTAGCCTGACGATTGGGTTGGCTGTTAGAGTTGCATCGTTCCCCTCCCTCTCCATGGCCAAGTCCGCGATCAAGAACATCGGCATCCTCACCGGCGGCGGCGACTGCGCCGGACTCAACGGCGTGATCTCGTCCATCGTCCGTGCGGGCGTGCCCATGGGCTACGAGTTCACCGGCATCATCAAGGGCTGGGAGGGCATCCTCGACCCGCCCATGTTGAAGCCGCTAGGGCTCAAGGACGTGCGCGGCATCAGCCACCTGGGTGGCACCATCATCCGCACCACCAACCGCGGCCGCTTCGCCGCCAAGGCTGGCCCCGAAGGCGGTGAGGCGAAGTTGCCGATCGAGATCCTCAAGATGGTCGAGCGCAACATGAAGAAGCACAAGATCGACGCGCTCATCGTCATCGGCGGCGACGGCACGCTGACCGGCGCGCACCAGTTGATGGAGGAGACGGGTGTGAAGGTGGTGGGCGTCCCCAAGACCATCGACAACGACCTGCGCGGCACCGACCGCACCTTCGGCTTCTCGACGGCGGTGGAGATCGTGAGCGAGGCCGTCGACCGCATCCACACCACGGCCACCAGCCACGACCGCGTGATGTTCGTGGAGACAATGGGACGGCACGCCGGCTGGATCGCGCTCTACGGCGGCGTGGCCGGCAACGCCGATGCCATCCTGCTGCCCGAGTTCCCCTTCTCGCCCGAGGGCGTGGTGAAGTTCCTGCGCGAGCGCCAGGCCCAGGGAAACCACGACGGCGCCCTGGTGGTGGTGGCGGAAGGTGCGCGCGTGGGCGGCAAGCTCTCGACGCGCGAGGAGGGCAAGGCGTCGGAATCCAAGCTCGGCGGCATCGCCGAGAAGCTGGTGCACACCGTGGAGTCGCTCGCCCCCGGCGAGTTCGAGATGCGCAGCGTCGTCCTGGGCCACACCCAGCGCGGCGGCAGCCCCAACGCCGACGACCGCATCCTGTCGCGCGCCTACGGCGTGGCGGCCGTCGAGGCCGTGCAGCGCGGCGACTTCGGCCACATGGTCTCGTTCCGCAAGGGCGCCATGACCACCGTCCCGATCATCCAGGCCGTGGGCGAGCTGCACCGCGTCACGGGCGACGATCCCGTCTATAAGGCTGCCCGGAAGATCGGCATCTATCTGGGCGATTAAGGACCGGTAAGGAAGCGGGCGAAACCCCGTCTTGGACTGTATCCATCATTTCCTTCCCTCCCCTGTATGAACGCCGTTCTCCCCTTCATCGTTCTGCTCGTGGTCGGCCTGATCTTCAACTACATCCCCATGGATGGCCGCCTGAAGCAGGTTGGTAACATCATCGTCGGTATCGTCGCCATCGTCATGCTGCTGCGCTTCGCGGGCATCATCTGACCGTCACCGAAAAACCGCTCCTCCCTCACGGCAGGAGCGGTTTTTTCTGTTGTTACTTCGCCTGGAACATCGCGCTGAAGGCGGCGTCCATCTCGGCCTTGGTGGCATCGGGGTGGTCCTTCATATACTGCGCCTGCCAAACCTTGAGGTTCGCGATGGCGGCCTCGAAGGCGGCGTCCACCTGCTCATCAGTGGCATCGGGATTAGCGCGGCGGTAGTCGTTCTCCCAGGTCTCAATACGCTGGAGACCTTCGCCCATCTGGTCGAACTGCTCTTTGAAGACGACGAAGCGGGCGAGCAGGACGGCAACCAGGACGACCAACAGGACGATGATGGTGTTTTTCACGACAGGCTTCATGGAGTAGGGGGAAGAGGTATCCCCCATGGTACTCCAGCTCAGGCGCGCTTGTGGTTGCCGCAGCGGCAGCCGCCGTTCTCTTTGAACATCAAGTTGTAGTACTGCTTGCCGTAGTCGTACGTCAGCTCCTCGCCAGGCTCGATTGTGCGCAGCGCGTGGATGAAGATGCGCTTGCCGTCTTGGATGGGCTCGCAGTTGGGTTTGCAGGAGTGGTTGATGTAGCGGGCGGTGTTCTCGTACGGCGTGCCGTCGATGGTGAAGGGCGTGTCGTCCAGGTCGAACAGATACTTGCCGCCCTTCTTCTCGGCCTCCTCGTCGCTGATGATCTTTCCCCAGTACTCAATGATGAGCTCACCGCGCTTGAATGGCGTGACGGCAAACAGTCCGAGGCCGGCACTGCTGCGCTTCACGGCGTAGCGGGGGGTGGAGGGTTTAGGGCGGGGCATTACTTTTGCTGTGGGATGTAGGCGACGAGCTTGGCGATCTTGCCGCCGCGCATCTCGAAGACGTCGCAGAAGACCATCGGGATGCCATCGTCGCCCCGCACCGACCCCTCCGCGATCACCACGCCGTCCTCTTCGATCAGTCGCGCGACGCTCACAACGGGATGTCCCGCGAAGGCGCCGTCGAGCTCCTTGCCGAAAGCTTCCTTGCCGACATGACGGAAAGATCCGGGCATGTCCCAAATCACGTCATCGGCCAAGCAGGAGAGAATCTGCTCAGGATCGGCTTTGCTGAAGCCTTCCAGGCAACGCGCGACGATGCTCTTGTTCTCGGTCATACAGCGATCCTATCACCGCTGCTGATGCGCTGGCAGGCCTGAGAATGTCGCAAGCACATGCCTTCGAGGCGAAGATCCAATGGTTTCACGTCCTGAAATATCGCTATTTTCGTGAAGAACAACCATGAGAACGCATAGTAGCTATAGTGTGAGTCTATGAAAGAAATGATGGTCTTCGTGGCGGTAATTTTGGCGATTGTCGGCAACGTGCCATATCTCCGAGATGTCATCACGAACAAGATCCAACCCCACCCCTATACGTGGCTTGTGTGGTCCATCGTTTCGGCAGTCACCTTCTTTGGTCAGATTACAAAAGGCGGCGGTATTGGATCGATTCCCACGGGAGTGGCGGAATGCTTCACGATCATTATTTTCCTGTTCTCTTTGCGCTATGGGTTTCGGGATATTGCAAAGCGGGATACGTATTTCCTTATTGCCGCGCTCCTTGGACTCATTCCTTGGGCTATGACGAGTGACCCAACCCTGTCTGTTGTGACGGTTGTCAGCATCGATGTCATCGCTTTCATCCCGACACTGCGCAAAGCCTGGCATCGACCAAAAACAGAAACTCCTATCCTGTATGCGATGAATGTCTTGCGCCACATCCTCACGATTTTTTCCCTGGAGGCTTACAATGTGGCTACAACGCTTCATTCAATCGCGATGATCGCAACGAATTCACTGATGACACTTTTTATCCTCCTTCGAAGAAATAAAAATTGAACCATTTGGCGCACTGGTTCCACGTCTGACAATTGGTTCCGAGTCTCATAGTTCCATCGCACTCTTCGTTCAAGGTGGCAGCCCCACGGGGAATCGAACCCCGATTACAGGAATGAAAATCCTGTGTCCTAACCGTTAGACGATGGGGCCGAAGGAACGCCCGAGGAGTATAGCAACGCCCGGGGCCGCCACAATCGGTCAATTTCTACGTTTGCGGGTCTTCAGCTGCAGTGGGATGAGCCGCTCGATTGCGCGGGGCCCGCACCCAAGACACACGAGCGGTACATGACTTTAAAATGATTTTATTGTATAATAGACAGATGCCTGAATCCACTCAGGGACCGCCCGAAGCGGCAACGGAACGCGAGCGGCAACTCCAAGAGCGGAGCGCCGCCCGCGTCTCGCAAGCCCGGCACGACGTGATGCAGCACGCCCAGAAGCTCCTGCGCCTGGACGAGCCCATCTTCCATCGCAGCGTCGTCGCGAGCGGAGACCTGTCGGACGACGAGACGCTCTACCGGGCCTTCCAGCAAGTTGGCACGCTCGGCCATCCCGATGCCGTCCGGTTCGTCATGGCCCATATCGATCGACTCGCCCAGTTTCTCGATGACCCGGCTAAGAGCCAGACCGCCGTCGACGTCCTGGTGAACCTGGGCATCAGCCGTGGCGAGCAAGACGCCGAAGTGGCCGCCATCGTGACCGATCTTTTGTTGCCCCGCCTGGAAGCGGGAACCAGCGATCACATGATTGACCTGCTGCTGCCGGTCTTCCTCAACGGCACGCCGTACCAGCGACGGAAGGTGCTGGCGACGTTGGCACCGCAATGGCGCGGACTGCTGCGCTATCCCATCCCCTACGATTCCCGCACGCACACCTTCGTGCAGTGCCTCTACAGCGAGCACGCGGACGTGCGGCAAGCCACGACGGCGGTGCTGCGAGAGGTACTGCCTCCGGACCTGGACGCGGCGGCGCTGCGGCGCCTGTGGGAGGACACCCGCGAGAACAGCTGGCACTGGATCACGGACAACATCAACCGCATCCTGCAGCTGGAGCAGCTGCGCCCGGGCGAGCATGTGCCAGGCACCTTGCACGACCGCTTCGGCATCGTACATTTCGGGCGTTATGCGCCCGAGCTCCTATTGCAGCAGTTCGACGAGCGCGACGCGCATCGGCCATACGCGCTCGTGGCCGGTGCCCACTCCGACCACAACCATGCCCTGCAGAATTCGCGGTACATCGGCACGTTGGCGGCTGAGCTGAAGAAGCAGGGCATCCTCACGCGCATCATCGAGTTCCATTCGCCAGAAAGCCTCTGCGAGCAGACCGGGAAGCTGCGCTCGCGCTACCTGCTTGAGGCGCCGGCCGGCGAGGGGCACGCCGCGGTCGCCGCCGTCTTCGACGTGCACGGCAACACCCATGGCATGTACCCGGGATTCAACCAGAGGCACATCGGTGTGGAAGATATCGATGCAGAGGTGGGAGCCGCCCTGCAGGGCTGCCTGGAACCCGGCGCTTGGATCGTCCTCAACTCCTGCAGCACGGGCAAGGCGGATAACGGCGTGGCGGCGGCCTTTTCCCGCCTGGGCTTCAGCGCCGTCGGACCCAATAGGAACACCAGCGCCGAGAGCATCAAGGTGGAGACGGATGACCACGCCCGCGTGCGACTGCGTCCACAGTACGCCCACGGCAAAGAAGGCATCGCCCAGACCTTCGTGGCTGGCAAGCGGATCACTGAGGCCTGAATCACTGCGGAAAAGGCTATAAAATGACAAGCCTCTAATGCCGCCCCAGGCCGCCACAATCGGTCAATTTCGGCGTTTGCGGGTCTTGAGCTGCAGCGGGATCAGCCGTTCGATCTTAGCGGCCAGCTCCTTGGCCTTGGCGGCAGAGCGCGTGACCGAGACGGTGATGGGCGCCCGCAGCCGGAAGATGTCCTCCAGCACCGCGGGGTTCCACTCCTTGGCCGATTCCACGCTCTTGAAGAGCGACTCAAAGTGCCCGGCGATCGCCGCCGGGAAGACGCACTCCAGCACGTACTCGCCGTAGACGTTCAGGTTGTAGCCCTCCTTGGGGAACGGCGGCCGGTCGGAGAGGGCGATGGCGAAGATGCCCTTCACGCGGTCCTGGGCGCGTCGGTCCAGGTAGGTGTCGCTGCCGAGCAGCCACAGGCAGCGCACGCCGCGCTCGGCGATGCGCATGTAAAACGAGAGGTCGCCCTCGTCCTTCAAGAGCCACCAGGCGTGCGAGTAGTACTTGTGGAGCACGCGCTCGCCGTCGCGCGGCACGATGCGGTTGAGCTGGATGAGCAGGTGGTGCCAGAGCGCTTGTGCCTCCTGCACCGAGCGCACCGAGAACTGCGTGCGCTTGCCGGCGGGCAGGTCGGCCAGCGAGCCAAGCTCCTTCACCTCCAGCAGGCGCCCTTTGGCTTCCTGCGCGAAGAGCTCCAGGTTCGAGAGCCAGAGCAGGTTGATCTGCAGAGCCTTTTTACGCTTCAGGAAGATGCGGTCGTCGACCAGGCGATTCACCAGGCGGTAGACGTGCTGGAGCGTCACCTTCTCGCCGCGGTCGGTCAGGCGGTGATGCAGGTCACCCACGCTGATGCCGGGCGAACGGGCGACCACCTCGATGGCGGCGCTGAACAGGGCGGAGGCGGGATCGAGCGTGAACATACATTCACATTATAGGTGAAATAATGGCATCCGTACATATTCACCTAAAAAGTTAATTACGTGTAGGTGATAAACAGCGATATATCTCTCTACAGAGAGCCCTATTCGAGGTTGGAATGTCGGAAGATCTGGTTGGTTCTATTTCCATTCCAACACGTTTATGGGAACCATCCACTCTTCACTTGAGACGCTGGCCGACGAGGTCGCCGCCGTCTCCTCCGCACCCGATGCCGGCCTGGTGTCCGCGCGCGTCGCCGCCATCCGCTCCGTACTGGAGCGCCTGGCACAGAACGACCGCAGCACGCTCGACCGCCTGCTGGCCGATCGCTCGGTCGCCGCCGACCGCGTCGCCGCCATCCTGGCCGCCCCGGCCCCCGAGGCCCTGCGCGAGCCGGTCCTCCCCTTCGCCCAGACCGAAGCCTTCGGCGCCCTGACTGCCAAGCTCACGCCTACCGACGGCCGCTCCCCCGAGCGCCCGCAGTACCCGCAGGGCGTCGCTCCTCACCTGGACTCCCACCACGCCCAGCTCTCCGGCCTGATCGAGCGCGGTGACTTACCGGCCGCCTACGAGCCGGTGCTGCGCGCCTTCATCGAGCTGCACGACCGCGGCTACGCCGGCCCCACCGGCCCGCTCTCGCTGGCCGACTACGAGGCTGATGAGGCCGCCTTCAAGGACACCTACCAGGCGCTCGGCGCCACCAAGGACCAGTCCGACCGCATGGCCGCCTTCGCCAAGGCCGGCCTCGCTGACCAGAACCCCGTAAAGCAGCACCTGCTCGGCCGCGTCATCGGCCACGGCGTGAACAGCGTCCGCTACGGCCGCGAGACCCTCCAGCAGGCCGGCCTCGACGAGCGCCAGGCGCTGGCCCTCAGCAAGCTCTACGCCACACACCACCTGGGCTACCCGCTCACGCCGCTAGTGGATGGTTTCGCCCGCATCATGGGCGGCGCCATCCCCGCCGACCTGCGCCAGCCATTCTTAGTGGGCGGCGAGGACGCGCCGGCCGAGCTCTCCCCCGTGGAACGCGAGGCCCTGGCCCAGGACCGTGCCGACGCGATCCGCGCCCGCATCGCCGATGAGTCGGCCGACGAGCTCGGCATCGACCCGCAGGACGCCCGCGCCATCGCGGCCGTGGCCTATGCCCTCGACCGCCTGACGCCCGCCCGCCGCATGCGCGACCTGGACGTGAATAGGGACGGCGCTGTCCGTTGGACCGGCGGCGAGACCGAGAAGCGCTACCCGCTGATCGTCGGCAACATCGACGGCATGCTCAAGAACGCCGCCGTGACGCAGAAGCCGGCCAAGAATCTGGCGACGGTCTACGAGCTCTCACTCGTGCAATTCGCCAAGGAGCGCGACGCCGCCCTGCGCACCGTCAAGAACCTGGAGGTGACCGGCCTCGACGAGGTCATCCGCCGCCAGAGCGCCCGCGAGATGCTGGCCACCAAGGATGTGCAAGACCGCGCGCTCGCCGTCGCCGCCGAGATCGGCGTGGGTAGCTTCGGATCCATCGCAGCCGACCGTGAGCGTGTGCTCGCCGTCTGGCGCATGTCGCAATCGCAGCCTGAAGGCGAGGGCTACGACCTGGACGCGCTGGGCTACCTGCTCGGCACGCTCACGGTCATGGAACCGAACGTGAAGCGCCTCTTCCCAGAGGGCTGATCGCTCGGCGCGAAGACGCGGTCCGCTCCGGCGGGCCGCGTTTTTAGTCGGGATCAAAGAGTGAATCCGGCAGTTCCATGCCAGAGAGAAGCTGCGAGATGCGCTTGCCGCCGTAGACAGAGGGCAGGATGCCCACGCCGTTGCAGCCCAGGTTGTAGAGCAGCACGCGGTTCTTGGGTTCGTAGCCGATGCGACGGACGCCAGTGGGCGTGTAGCCCATCAGGCCGTGCCAAAGGAAGTCGCGATGGGCCTTGGGATCCAGGTCGCGATAGACGCCTCGCAATGCCTGTCCCAGCTCTTCTTCGATGGCCGCGGGAAAGGGCGCGTCCGCCTCGTAGGTAGCCGAAGCCGGCAGCGGCCGCTCGGGACCGCCGATGCACAGCAGCGAGGCTTCACCGGCGCCGTACGGGCGGCGGGTGAGGTAGTGGTACGCGTCGGTGGTGCGGTCGTCGCGCACATAGCTGATGGCCACGGCGGGCGCCGGACGCGGCTCGGTGTAGCCGGCCATGTAGCCGATCACGCCCTGCACGCTGGCGTGGAAGCGCGGGTTGATGTCGTCGCCAGCCAGGTTGGCAATGCGGAAATTCTCGAAGCCGTTGGTGCAGAGCACTACGCGCTTGGCGATGATGCGCGGCCCCGTCGTGATCAGGTCGGCGTCTGCCTCGCGCAGGATTACGTCGGTGACGGGCAGGTTCTCCACCACCGTCAGGCGCGGTCCGTAGGTCTCGCGCAGGCTGGCGACCAGCTGCTCGCAGAAGAGCGCGCTGTTCAGGCAGCCCTTTGATTCCACGTCCGCCGCCAGGAACGACATGTCGTCGGTCACGAGTGCGCCCAGTACCACCGAGTGCGGCACGGGCAGCGCGAAGGCCATCAGCTCATCGGGGATCTCATTGAGCACTTTCGGATCGAGCGTGACGAGCAGCGGCTCAGAGAGGAGCCCGTGCTTCTTACGCAGCTGCTTGTCGCGCAGGCGGCGGACGATCTGCGGGACGGTACTCCAGCCCGAGTAGCCCTGGCAGCGGTGAAGCGGCGCGTCAATCCCACAGTCGCGGATGATGTCGTCGATCAGGCCCCAAGCCGATTCCACCAGCCCCTGGGCAGCCACCGCCTTCTCCTCGCCGTAGGCCTCGGCCAGCTCCGGCAATTGGCGCTCAAAATAACTCACCACCTGGCCGGCGTTGTGGCCGGTGGCACCGTGGGCGATACGCCCGGCGTCCAGCAGGAGCACCTTGAACTTGGTGTTCTTGAGTAGGAAGTAGGCCGTGCTGACACCGGCGATGCCGGCGCCGACCACGGCAACGTCGGTCTCGTGGTCTTCTTCCAAGCGGTGGTGCGGGCGGTCGTGCGCGAGTTGCGCGAGCCACGGCGAACGGTGGGCGTGAGCCATGGACGCCACAGTACCATCCCCGTCCGCCGCCACGCACAAAAAAGGGCGGCTGAAGCCGCCCCTTCCAAGCCCGAGGCTTAAGCCTTCTTCTGCTCGCCGCTCAGATGCGGCTTTTTCTCATCGCCGCCGAAGTGCGGCTTCTTCTCGTCACCACCGAGCAGGGGCTGCTTCTTGTCGTTACCAAACATACGGACAGGGGGGAAGAAGTAAGCGTCCTCATGCTATTCCGGCCAGGCGCCCCGTCGATCAGTCCTCGTTGACGAGTCATCCAAAATAGACAACCTTTCTTGGCTTGTCCCTGCGGAGAAAACCCCTCCCTCCCGCCTCGACCTCCGCAAGTTGCCTAGACTGACAACCCGTGATGGAAAGAATATATCTGAAAAACTGTCAAATTTGGCTTCATGAAGCCGAAAAAGTAGGGAAATGGCCGGAAAAATTAGGCTTCACAGAGCCAAAATCACCCATATTTTGAAGGATTGAGGTCAAAAAATGCCGGCTACCTGAGGTAGCCGGCGGACGATCTGGTGCGCCTGCCCTGGCGCTGTTGTCACGCGGGGAATCGATTATGCGCATACGCGCTACTCCCGCGAGATGGGATCACCTCCTTTCCCTAGCGGGAAAGGAAATGTCTGTTTCATGAGTGGTACCTCCGGGTTAAGAGAACGGGGACGATCATTGGGCGATAACTCCAGTATGGGAACGACACCCAAGCCGTCAAATATCATGAAGATGCGTGTGCCGATGACGGCTTTCAGTAGCCACAAGCAGGCCACCCTAAAATCATACTTGACGACAAATACGGTCATCGGCAAAGTACACCGGTCGCGCCCCGGGGTGTGACATTCAATCCACAGGAGTTCCTGTATGAAGGACCCACGTCCTCCCCCGTCTAGCCACGTCGGCTACACGGCCACCTCCTGACCCTGCCCCCAGTCGCTTCGTGCGGCTGGGGGTTTTTTGACGCGAAAAAGACCCGATCCGGGTCGCTGCAAGTGCGAGTTCAGCAGCGCCGGATCGGGGTGAATGCCTGACAAGGTCAGGCTCAAGCGTTCTTCAACATGGGGCACCTCCCTCTTGTTTGATGAAGATCTCCCGTCATTGGGAGTGGCGGCACTGTAGCGGAGAGAATGCAGATACAAAAAGAGCCCCCTCGGCTCTGGGTGACCCCATCCAACCGGATGTTCGGGGTCGTCGAGGCGAGGGGGCAAGGTGTGCGGCGGTTAGCCGCACCAGTCAGAGATGATCGAGGAGCTTCTTCACTCCAGGTCCTCCTGGTTCGAGGTGATAGGCTTCAGGGCCCCCCGGGAGGAAACACGAGTTTCCGGGGCGCAGTAAGATCATAGATTATCTATGTATTTTGTCAAATTTTTCTGAAGACGGCGAGAAACAATCATTTGGATAGAAATAACCAAAAGCTCGCCAGTAGCCATGGACTACCGAACCGCCGTGAGCACAATAAAAAATGCTCCCCACTCGGTAGGAGCCTCGCTGGGGTGAGTGGGGAGCGCACCTGGAACTCATCAAGAGTTCCAGGTTAGGTTAAGCGTTTCATAGGTACCTCCGGTGTGAGAAAAAAACGCGCTCCCTTTCGGGGGCACCGCAATCATACAAAGCCAAGCATGATTGTCTAGATGATATCGCTCGCGATCTTCAGCGAACGGCCGCCTTCATCCAGGCCGCAAAGAGCGGATGCGGACGGTGCGGACGGCTGAGGAACTCCGGATGGAACTGGCTGCCGACCATGAACGGGTGGTTCTTCACCTCGACGATCTCCATCAGGCCAGTCTCGGCCCACGTGCCCGAGAAGACCAGGCCCGCCTTCTCCAGCGGCGCACGGAAGGCGGCGTTGAACTCGTAGCGGTGGCGGTGACGCTCGGTGATCGTCTTCTGGCCGTACGCCGCGGCGGCCTTGGTGCCGGGCGTCAGCTGGCACTCGTAGGCGCCGAGCCGCAGCGTGCCGCCCTTCTCGCGGCCGGCGCTCTGGCCGGGCAGGAAGTGCACCACGTACTGCTCGCGCGCGAGCTTCTGCTCCTCGTCGAACTCCTCGCTGGTGAGCGTCTCGTCCTTGAGAGCGCTGCGGGCGAACTCGATGGCCAGCAACTGCGCGCCCAGGCACAAGCCCAGGTAGGGCACCTTCTTCTCGCGGGCGTAACGGGCGGCGGCGATCTTGCCCTCGATGCCGCGGCTGCCGAAGCCGCCGGGCACGATGATGGCGTCGGCCGACTTGAGCTGGTCCCAGGTGGCCTTGTCCTTCTTTTCCAATTTCTCGCTATCCACCCAGAGCATCTTGGCGCGGCGGCCGTTGAAGATGGCAGCCGATTTGATGGCCTCGATCACGCTCAGGTAAGCGTCCTCCAGGTTGGTGTACTTGCCTACGATCGCCACCGTCACGAAGCGGTCTTTAGCCTTCTGGTAGCGGATCTTGCCCTCTTCCCATTCCGTCATATCGGGGCGCAGGCGGCCAAGATCCAGCGCCTCGCCAATGATCTGGCCGACCTTGTACTCCTGAAACGCCAGGGGCACGTCGTAGATGGAGTGCAGCGTTTGTGCGGGCACCACGGCGTGGCGCGGCACGTCGCAGAAGTTGGCGATCTTATCGAGCAAGCCGGGATCGATGTCGTGGTCGGCGCGCGCCATGATCATGTCGGGCTGCAGGCCGTTGCGGCGCAGCTCGCGGACGGAGTGCTGCGTGGGCTTGGTCTTGAGCTCCTTGCTGCCCTCGAGGTACGGCAGGAGCGTGAGGTGGACGTGGTAGAGGTGCTTGGGACCGAGCTCGCGCTTGAGCTGGCGGATGGCCTCCAGATACGGCTCGCCTTCGATGTCGCCGGCCGTACCGCCGATCTCGATCATTACCACGTCGGCGCCGCTCAGCTTGCCGGCCTCCTTGATGCGGCGCTTGATGGCATCGGTAATGTGCGGCACCACCTGGATGGTCTTGCCGAGGAACTCACCCTTGCGTTCGCGCGCCAGCACGTCGGTGTAAATGCGGCCGGTCGTGACGGTAGAGAGCTTGCTCATCGGCTCGTCGATGAAGCGCTCATAGTGACCCAGGTCCAGGTCGGTCTCGGCGCCGTCGTCGGTGACGAACACTTCGCCGTGCTGGAACGGGCTCATCGTTCCCGGGTCGATATTCAGGTACGGATCGAGCTTTTGGACGAAGACCTTGAGACCGCAGGTCTTGAGGATGGCGCCGATCGAAGCGGCCGCGATGCCCTTACCCAGGCTGCTGCAAACGCCGCCGGTCACCACGATGAAGCGGGGGTCGGTCTTCCTTCGCATTCGCGAACGGGAGACGCGCCTGTCACCGGGAGAACGTGTCGACATCGGATGTCGGACGGATCCTAGCGTGCCGGGATCCGTCCGCACCAGCGATTTTTTTTGAGAGTCAGAAGACCAGTCGCAGGATGGCAACAACGCCGATGCCGGCCCACGCCAAGTTGAGGACGGCCGGCTGGAGGTCGCCTTTGCTGGCGGCCACGGCCACAATGCCCAGCGCCCCGCTGATGTTGATCAGCTGATACGCCAGGCTGTCGGCCGGGATGACACCGAAGCTGACGAGGCCGTAGGCGCCAAGGAGCGCCAGGACCCCGTACCAGCCGGCGAGTTGTGAGAGCTTCATACGACTTTCTTCACAGCCTTCTTCACAGCCTTTACGGCCTTCTTCTCGGCGCCCATCACCTTCTTCTCGGCGGACTTCATGAGCGCGGCGACGTCGTCCTTGGCCTTCTCGATGTAGTCCTGAGCGTAGGTCTTCATCTTGGACATGTTGTCCTGGACCATGTCGCTGTCGACGAACTTCTTCACCTCGCCGCCGATCTTCTTGCCGTCCTGGGCGAGGTGCTTGCCGAGGATCTTGCTGGCGTCATCGGCCGTCTTGGCCGTGGCAAGCTCTTTGCGGAGCTTGTCGTTGCTAAAGAGATAACCGGCCATGGCACCGCCGAGGGCGCCGAACAGGAGGGTGTACTTGCGCATGGGAGAGAGGGGAAAGAAAACAGTTGGACCCTAGCACAGACGCACGCGGGGCTCATCTCTTTCCGCTGGCATCCGGACCGTGGCGTTGACAAAAAAATGCTGTTGGTTCTTGATGCTTATGTATGGGAAACACCTACCCGGTATCCATCGGCGAGATCGAAGCCATCACCAGCGAGGCGCAGGAGCCGGGATTGCTCGCCACTAAACTCGTGCTGTCGCAGATCCACCAGCGCCACGAACACACCGGTTTCCATTTGGCCGAGATGCTCGCCGCCGTCTGCGGTTCGCGCGACACGCGCCTGGCCGCCGCCACGCCGGCCGACTTCCATCACCTCGTCGGCAACCTGGCCGCGCTCGACTGCGAGGTAACCGGCGACAGGCGCGATGGCGTCGCAGAGTTCTTGGCCGCCATGGCCTCCTCTACGGAGGGCCGGCGGTCAGCCGGCTGGTCGCGGCTGCAGCGCCTGTTCAGCAAGCCGGAGGATCGTGAAGAGAAGGGCAACGGCAGCGTCGCCACGGCACCTGGGCGTTCGCCGGCCAAGCGCGCCACCAAGAATGTGGGCACGCTGCTCGACCTGATGGCCCTCACCTACCCCACCGGCATCGACCTTTTTTCGCCCGCCGGCACCGCCAACGGTATCCTGACGCTCGACGCGGCGGACCCTATTACCGTCAGCTACGGCGACTGCAACGAAGCCGATACTCTGCGCATCGCGCCCTACATCGGACGGGACGAGAGCCGGCTGACTTGGACGTGGCACGACGAGGAGTACGTGGAGCCGAAGCAGGCGGCATTGGTGCAGAACGACGTGGCGTTGGTAGGCCGCGCGACGGATCTGGAGCGCTGCTTCGGGACCAAGTTGAAGCGCATGGTGGCACTGCCCATAGACATCGACATCGGCAAGCATCCCTTCGCTCCCACCCTGGCAATCGTGCGCGTGCGCGACCGCATCGCGCTGCTATTGCGCCGACCGCGCGGCATCGTGACGGTGGAGCAGGGCGACGACTTCTGGCGCTTCGACCTCACCACGCCGCACGAGGACACATACGGCGTCACCGATCATCAATCCATCCGCGAGTCGCTCATCGAAGACGAGAGCGACGAGGAGGACACGCTGCTCGAGCCCTGATCACGCCGACCGTAACGCCTTGAGCTGAGCGGCCGTGAGGATCTCGCGCAGCTGCTCGTCGGTGGCGGCCTGGGCGCCCTGGAGCGAGCCGAATTTTTTGAGCAGCGCCTGCGCCGTGACGGGGCCGATGCCGGGCAGGTCGGGCAGGCGCGAGGCCACCATGCGCGCGGTGGCGCGGCTTTCGCGGTGGCGGTTGGCGAAGCGGTGCGCCTCGTCGCGCAGCCGCCGGAGCAGGATGTGCGCCGGGCTGTCTGAAGCCATGGGCAACGGTGTGCTGCTACCGCGCGCAAAGACTTCTTCCTCGCGTTTGGCCAGGCTAATAAGAGCGATATCGAGCTTGGCCAATGCCAGCTCTGCCTCCACCGCATGCAGCTGGCCGAGACCGCCGTCGATCAGGAGGATGTCGGGCTTCTTCTGGAGCGAGGCGTCGGCCTTAGACTCGTCGGCCTGCCAGACCATGGGCATCATCAAAGGTTCATCTGGATACTTCGCCCGATAGCCGCGTTCAATTTCCAACACTGACTCCGGCGGCTTGATGATGTGACGGAAACCCATGCCGGCATAAAAGCCTTGTAAGGCTTCCTCACAGAAGAGATACACCTTCTTGGCCTTGGTTTTGGACAGGAGGAAGCGCGCGAGTGCGAGACCGAGCTTGCCGCCACGCGCCTCGGGCGCCACTGCAAGGGAGCGAAGCATCGGGACGCCCTTACCGAGAATACTCAGACGGGCGATGCCAATTAGGATCTCTCCCTTGGCGGCAACAGCCGTCTCTTTGTACATGTCCGGTTCCGTATCACGATCGAAAATCTCGCGACGCAGACGTGCAATCTCGGCCTGGTCCGCCTTGAGCGCCTTGCGGATGACGACGCCCTGCGTCGCCCAACGCTCGGTCTCGCCCTTGGTGCCGCCGGTGAGGTGGCGCAGGCGGCGGCGCAGCACCTCCTGCAATGAGCGGTAGTCGTCGACGTCGCCGGTCTTGAGCGACTGGATGGTAAACGAGCGGTAGTGCTCCTTTTTGGGTTTGCCGTTCTCGAACACGACCATGCTGCCCACGGTCTCGGTGCCGCCCAGATGGCTGATGTCGTAGCACTCGATGCGCTTGGGCGGCTCGGGCAGCGAGAGGAACGCCTGCAGCTCCTCGGCCGCACTCTGGGTGTTGCGCGCCTCGGCTTCCCACTTGGCCTCCTGCTGCATCACCTTCTGCTTGGCGTTGGACATGGCCAGATCCAAGAGCTGCGTCTTTTGGCCGCGGGCCGGCACGCGCAATTCCACCACGCGCCCGGCACGCTCGGTGAGCCAGGCCTGGAGCGTGGCCGCGCTGGGCACTTCCTCGGGGATAAGGATAAGCGGCGGCGGGACGTTGTCGCTGTAATAGAGAGGGAGGAACTGTTCGAGCACCTCGGCGAGCGTCTCGGGCTGGCCGGAGAGCGAGAGGGCCACTTCGCCCGTCACCTTGCCGCCGCGCTTTTGGTAGAGGACGGCCTGGCAGCGGCTGGCCCTGAGCGCGAGGCCCACGGCATCAGTATCGTCGCCGCTGGCATCCGACACGGCTTGGGTCTCACTCAGGGAGGTAATGCGTTGGAGCTGGTCGCGGTACTGCGCGGCCGCCTCGAACTGTTTGGCGATGGCGGCCTCCTGCATCCGCTGCTTCAGCAAATGTGTGACGGGCTCGAGCTCCCCCTTCCAGAAGCGCGCGACGGGATCGATGCACTGCTCCTTGTACTGCGCCGGCGTCAGCGCCCCGATGCACGGCGCCGAACACTGCTCCATGTGGAAATCGAGGCAGGGCACGGGACGGTCGCGGCGGGTGCACTCCACCTGGAGCGGGATCGTCTCGGGCGCGCCGGCCACCGGCTCGATCGACATCTTGCAGGTGCGGAAGCGGTGGAGCTTACGCAGGATCGCGAGCACCTCGTAGACCTGCCAGGCCGCCGGTTTGGGGCCGAAGTACTGGGCGCCGTCGTCCTCGATGCGGCGCACCACGTCGATGCGGGGATAAGTGTCGGCGGTAATACGGACGTAGACGTAGTCCTTGCCGTCCTTCATCAGGACGTTGTACTTGGGACGGTGCTGCTTGATGAGCGTCGTCTCCAGCACCAGCGCCTCCAACTCGGTGCGCACCACCGTCAGGTCGAAATCCTGCACCTGGCGCACAAGCGACTCCTTCCAGGGGCCGAGCTTGGCACCGGGCACCACGTAGCTGCGCAGCCGCTGGCGCAGATCTTTGGCCTTGCCGACGTAGAGGATCTCGCCGTCCTTGCCGAGCCAACGGTAGACGCCCGGCTGAGCCGGCGCCTGGCCGATGCGCTTACGGAGCTTTTGGAGGACCGGCGAGGAGGGTTCCGGGCGGGGCACGGCCCCTATCGTAGCGCATCCGGCCGCGCCCCTCCCCTCCCTTGACTCCCCGAAACCGGAGGAGGACCCTGATGCGGCACGCCAGCCGCATGGCCGGCGCCTCTCGTTTCCTCCCCCTTTATTGGTATGACGAGTCCTCTCTTTCTGGAATGGTTCGCGCCCGTGATCGCGGCCGTCTGTCTGCTGTTCGCTTGGGCCTTCTGGGCACAGGTGAAGCGCGGCGGCGATGGCTCCCCCGCCATGCAGAAGGTGGCTAAGGCCATCCACACCGGCGCCCGCGCCTTCATCAAGCGCCAGTACGTGACGATCGCCATCCTCTCGCTGGCCGTCGGCGCCATCATGTTCATCGGTCACGCCCTGGTCGGCCAGACCGCCACGGGCATCCATCTCTCGAGCTCGTTCCTGCTCGGTGCGCTCTTCTCCGGCGTCGCCGGCGTCGTGAGCATGGTCGTCGCCACCAAGGCCAACCTCAAGACGGCCTCCGCCGCCACCCACAGCCTGAACGCGGCCCTCAAGATGTCGCTCCGCAGCGGCACCGTCTCGGCCATCGTCATCCTCTCCCTCTCCATCATCGGACTGGGCGGACTGTTCCTCTTCTATCACCTCTACCTCGGCCTCGAGCCCTCCACCGTCCCCGGCCTGATCGTCGGCTACGGCTTCGGAGCCAGCTTCGTCGCCCTCTTTGCCCAGCTGGGCGGCGGCATCTACACCAAGGCCGCTGACGTGGGCGCTGACCTCGTCGGCAAGATCGAGGCCGGCATCCCCGAGGATGATCCCCGCAACCCGGCCGTCATCGCCGACCTCGTCGGTGACAACGTCGGTGACTGCGCCGGCC
>JAGOUB010000072.1 GCA_018061525.1 Candidatus Peribacteraceae bacterium | reverse complement strand
GCGTTCGCCGCCCAGTGGTCGGCGGGCACATCGCGGAAGCTCGTCATCGCCGCGTGGGCGGTGACGGCGCCGATGACCGTCAGAGTGACGGCGGCGGCAAGGCGGATGGTGTTGCGGGAGACGGGGGCGGGAGTGAGAGAAGCCATAGTGAAGCCACCGTAGGCGCACGGCCGGCGCTTGCCCACTTCCCAGAACGCCCGCCTGTGTTCAAGTACGACGCAGACCCCGCCAGGGTGCCCGCTTGCGCCATCCACGCGCTTGCGGTTGTCAGGCCCGGCCCGATTGGTACACTGCGCCTGCTCTTTGCCCCATCGTGCCGACGTGGCGGAATTGGTAGACGCGCACGCTTCAGGAGCGTGTATCTTCACGGATGTGCGAGTTCGAGTCTCGCCGTCGGCACCATCGAGCATCTTTCCTTGCCAAGTATTCCAGGGCTATCGCCCTCTTTCGCCATGCCCCGCCATTGCTTGAAGACCGGCCCCGATCGCGGCTACCGCGTCTTTGCCGACTGGCAGGGGACTGAGCCGTGCGGATTCGAGACGGCCGATTCGTTGCCGGAGTTCTGTCTCCACCTTCTTGATGCCCGTCGCGCTTCCCATCTGCTGACGCTTCGTGGTTCTTTCGCCGCTCGCCTGCTCTGCATTCTTGATGAGCGATTGAGAGATATCCGCGACAGCGACTTCAATTGCTTCGCTTCGGTAGAGACGCTGGCAGTGGGCGGGCGACCGCGAAGTGACCTGCTCCACCGTGATCCGCTCGGATCCGCTTTCGGCCGTGACGAACCGCTGCCTGATCTGGAGCCGCCGTTCGTGTTCCAGATGCACGGCGAATGGCTGGGCGACGACGAGATGCGGCGTGAGGGCATCATCCACGAGGGCGTCGTATTGCATCCGACCGCCGCGGCCGGCGAACCGCTCGTCTTCCACAAGTGCGGTCCGCTCCGGCCCGAAATCACGCCCTGGCGGCAGGCCCTGCTCATGTACCGCCGGTCGAAGCGCCTCCACTATGGGCAGCTGCTCAGGCCTTCTCCAGAAGCGTCTTTAAGTTCTTGAGAAGGAGCGTCCAGTTCTTCTCGTTCGCTTCTCGTTCCTTATCACTCGTATTGCCGTCCTGCACGATCGTCACCTCGGTCTTGCCGTCCTTTTCGCTCAATTTGAAGGTGAGCGTGTTCTCGTTTTCCGGCGTGTGCGGCTTGCCCGATGAGGCGCTCCAGTGCGTCATCTTCAGTTGCAGCTTTTCCTGCACGGTGATGATCCGCCCGCGGTCCTCGAACGGTTTGCCGTTCCACTCGCCCTTCCAAATGATGGAGCTGCCTTCTCTCCAATCGGTCACCACGTCGGCTCCGAAGAAGTATTTCTTGATGATCTCCGGCGTTGTCAGCGCTTCCCAAATGACGGAAGGCTTGGCATCGATAGTCGTGGTCGCGGTCGCGAAGAGAGTCTTGTCCATAAAAGAAGGGGGGGGGAATGCGTCACAAGAGATGACGCGCCGCCCCTCCTTTCGTGACGCCTTTCTTTTAGCGCCCGCCGAGCATCATCAAGATCTCGGAGAATTCCTCCAGCTTCTTGGCCTTGCCAGGCGGCGTTAGGTCCTCGGCCAGCAGCTCGGCGTACTCCAGGGTGTTCTCCAGGCGTGTCTTGCCGCCGGAGGCCAACGACACCTCGCTCACGCGTGCGTCGTCGGCGTTCTTCTCGCGGCGCACGAGCCCCACCTTCTCCATCGGCGCCAGCAGGCGCGTCACGCCTGAGGCCGTCAGGCCCACCTTTTCGGCCAGGTCGATGCGGCGCATCTTGCCGTCCTTCGCGCGGCTGAGGTGATAGAGGATCATGAAATCGCTCTGGCTGAGGCCATTGAGGCCGCTGTCGAAGCGGCGCCCCAGCACGGACTGCGCCTTGGCGAGGTGGAGGAAGAATTGGACCGACGGGCTGATGGTTGTCATATGTTTGAATACTACTTGAGTACTCAAGTAAGTGTCAATGGATTCTCCGGACATGACGGTTACGATGCGGACATGGCCCACCCCCTCATCCGAGATCTGGAGCGGCTGGCGAACAAGGACAAAGCTGCGTTCTTCCCGCGCTTCTTCAAGACGGGCCCCGGCCAATACGGAGAAGGGGACCGGTTTCTCGGCGTGACCGTGCCGCAGGTGCGTGAGGTGGTGAAGCGCTACGCCCAGTCGCTCGATTTCACCCACATCGAGGGCTTATTGGAGAATCCCATCCACGAGGTGCGCCTGGCCGGCGTATTGGCGCTGGTCTTCCACTTCGAGCACGGTGAGCCGGAGGAGCAGAAGCGCGTGATGGAGTTCTACTTGGCCCACTTCGCCGGTGTGAACAACTGGGACCTGGTCGATGCCTCGGCCGCCAAGATCCTCGGCGCCTGGCTCTGGAAACAGAAGCGCTCGGCGCCGCTGAAGAAGCTGGCTCGCTCCACCGATCTCTGGACCCAGCGCCTGGCCATCGTCGCCACCTACGCCTTCATCCGTGATCAAATCTTCGAACCCACGCTGCAGATCGCGTTCATCCTCCTTCACCATCCCCACGATCTCATCCAGAAGGCTGTCGGTTGGATGCTGCGCGAGGTCGGCAAGCGCGACGAGCGCGTGTTGCGCGAGTTCCTCGACGAGCACGCCGCCGTCATGCCACGGACAATGCTGCGCTACGCCATCGAGCGTTTTCCGGTGGCGGACCGCAGCCGGTACCTGGCGCTCGGCCGACCGCGGAGTGGAACCGCGATTTCTCGCTAGGAGCTAACCGGAAAACGGATATTGAAGCGTGTCGAGCGAGTCGGGCATACTTGCCTCGTGCCGCGCCTCTCCATCCGCTCTACGTTCGAGCATGTCCTCGTCATCGCCGTCGGAGTCGCCATTCTTTGGAAGGGCGGCAAAGGCCTGGAGGTGACCTGGCTTCTGCCGTTCTTGCCGCTACTTGGCGCCTTATCGCTTTGGGTGAACTCCAAGAAGAACGGCACCTCTGCCGTGGCTTGGCCTGCTTGGATCACGGCCAGCCTGTTCATCGCCTGGTCAGTGACCAGCTTCCTGCTCTCCGAGACACGCAACTACGGCCTCGACGAAGTCATCCGTGATATCAGCCTGACGCTCCTCTGGGTACAGATGCTCCGGATGGCATCAACATCGCGTGAAGCCCTAGTGCAAAGGATTATTGATGCTATTGTCTATTCGGTGATCTGTGCCGCAGTGATTGGTTTGGTCATCTACATCTGCCAGCCAGTCGGCCGCTTTGTAGGAACCTTCTTCGATCCGCGCTACCACACCGACTATTGGCCTAATGCTTGGGCTGAACTTCTTCTTCTGGCTTGGCCGCTTACTCTTTGGAAAGCCTGGCAATCCGAGGGTCGGAATCGTTGGGTCTGGTTCGGTGTTCTCGGCTTGCTCTTGGGCTCGCTGTTTTTGAGCTTCTCCCGTGGTGCCTTCTTGGCAATGATCGGACAGGTGATCATCCTGGCCGGTATTCTCTGGTGGCTCGTGCCGAAGAAGCGCCATGATGTCCGCAGTGTCATCTTAGCGACGGTGACGGTGCTGTCGGTAGCGGTGATCGCCTTCGGCATTGGCAACGGGCTCCGCAGTTTCGTGTTCCCGGTGCAAGACCTAGGCGCCAAAGTCACCTTCACCGCCGACGAAGGCACCTCGTCGATCGACGAGCGCGCCTCCTTTTGGGACCAGGCCTTGTCCTTCGCCGCCGAAAAGCCGCTCTTCGGCCATGGCCCCTACAGCTTCCGCTTCCTGCAGCCCCGTCTCCAAGATGCCGTCTACGCCACCTCCGACCACCCGCATAACGTCTGGCTGAAACTTGCCATGGAGCGTGGCTGGCCGGCGGCCATCCTCTGGAGCGCCCTGATTCTCATCAGCCTAGGAGCCGCGGCTGTCCGGGTCCGCAAGGAACGCGAAGTCACCTGGGTGCCGCTGGCGGCCATCGGTGTGGTGGGCGTCCTGGCGCATCTGGTGATCGACTTCAACCTGCAGTTCGTCGGCATCGCCTTGCCCTTCTGGTTACTGCTCGGCCTGATGGCTGCGCCGCTCCTCGCCAAGAAAGCGCCCGAGAAGGCCAACCTCGGCCAGAGTGCCGTCGAGCTCCTCGTGGTCCTACTCCTCGTCTGCGTGACGGTGCGCGAGGGCGTCTACTTGATGTCGTCATCGCTGGGTCGCCGGGCCGAGGCCCGCGGCGATACAGCCGCCGCCCTGCAGTGGTATGAGGCGAGCGACGGCAGTTGGTTCCCGCGCGACCTGCGCCTGAGCCAGGCCGCCATTGCCCTGAACGCCGGCAGGCTCCCCGCCGCCAGCGGTGCGATCGCCACCTACCTGACGGAAAACGACCAGGATGCCCGTGCCTACAGTCTGCGCGCCGCCATCCGCGAAGCTGCCGGCGATCGCGGTGAGGCCGCGGCCGACCTAGGCCAGGCCTTCGCCTGGTCCAAGCTCAACGACCTGGACGTGCTGCGCCGTTGGATCGCTCTCTCCCGCTTGGATAAGACGCTGCCGACCGTCCCCGCCAAAGAGGTGCAGGAAGTGCTGCTGGCCTTCGAACGAGCATTCATGCAGAACTCCCACTTTGTCCTATTGGGGGACAATGTGGAGGATTTCATCGCCATCTGCGCGCTAGCCGATGCGGCCGACAAAGAGGGCGTGCGCGCGTTCTGCCGCGATCACCTAGATGCGATCGTGCTGGAGACCGCCCGCGTGCGTGGCGAGCTGGAGTCCCGTCAGCCCGGCCGGCTCTGGTAAGCACGGAGGCAGCGGCGCGGAGGGCACCGAGGGGGTGACGCAGGCAACCGCCCATAGGCGGTGACCGAGCTCCGCGAGAAGCGGGGCTGGGGCGTCGAGCGATGATCCGTCCGGACTGGACGGGGCTAGCTTCCGTTCACCCGCCTTAGCGGAGGGTGGGCAGACTCATCACCATACTGAGGGACAGGAAGGCGATGAGCACCACGTGCATAAGCACGAGCGGCAGCGAAGCGGGGCGTGAGGTAAACTTCACGGTTTCATCGTATGCAGATGCCCTGCAGGCAGGCAGTATCTATATATAAGAAATGTTATATAATACTAATTTGACGGGGAGAGAAAATAGTATAAGAAAACTTAACATAGTGGCTTCTCAGCCGGGGAAATTGCTCCGTTTCCACCTCGGATGCGATAGGTTCGAGAGGCACTGATGTATAAAATATGTGTACGTGAATCGGTCGATCACCAGTCAGAGGTACTAGCCA
>JAGOUB010000071.1 GCA_018061525.1 Candidatus Peribacteraceae bacterium | reverse complement strand
GGCGGAAGTAGCGCGGGTCGACGGGCACCGGCTTGGCCCAACCGAAGCCGACCGTCAGGAAGAGGAGGCTTCCAAGCAGGTCGAGGTGGGCAATGGGGTTCAGGGTCAGGCGACCCATGAGTTCGGCCGTGCGGTCGCCCAGCCGCTTAGCGGCCAAGGCGTGGGCGGCCTCGTGGAACGTAATGGCCAGCAAGGCGGCCAGGAGATAGGTGGGTTGGAGGAAGCTGAGGAAAGGCACGGGCCCATCATACCTGGGCTCCAAATGGCATGTCGGAATCATTTGACCTTTTCTCAAACCATGGGTACTCTCGCGGTCCGATGGCTCATCGCTGCTCCAAGACCGGCAAAGGAACCGCATTCGGCAATCGCCGCAGCCACTCGCTGCGCGCCACGCGCCGCACCTTCAAGGCCAACATCCAGAAGAAGCGCGTCTTCGATCCGAAGACGGGCACTTTCGTGACGATGAGGGTTGCCACGAGCTACCTGCGCACGCTGGCTAAGCGTCTGCAGGCCGGCCGCTCCATCTGACACCCATGCCGAACGTCCCGCCCTCTCCGGAAGGCGGCGTCGAAGTCCCCCGTCGCGAATTGGTCGCGGCCGTTATCGTGCGCGCCGGCACGCTCTTGCTCGTGACCAACATCAAGTACGGCGTCCGTCTGGAGTTCCCGGGCGGCAAGGTGGAACCCGGCGAAGATCTAGAAGCGGCCATTTTGCGTGAGATTCAGGAGGAGATCGGCTGCGCCGCCAAGGTGACGGGCCGCCTGGAGGATTTCGAGACCGAGTCAGTGGAGGGAAAGTTCGTCGTAAAGAACCTCGTCTGCGAGATTGACGGCGAGCCGGAGGAGGGCCGGGAACCCACGAAGATCGGACCCATCCGCTGGTACTCGTTCGCCGACCTACAGGCTCTCGCCGGTGAAGATCCCTGCCTGCTCGCCCCCAATGTGGTGGCCATGCTCGGGGTCTTCGAGCGGATGCTGGCCCAAAAGGCCGATTGACGGGATTCCGTCCTGGTGTTTGGTCTGTTACACTCTCGCTCGCTCTTTCGGATCCGTCGTTCCCAACAGTGGAGAGGTCGCCCTAGACGCCTAGTGCGCTGGCGCACTCCATGTTCACACCACCGTTGTCGCACAGCTGGAGAGGTCGCATAGTGGCCTAGTGCGCGCGCTTGGAAAGCGCGTAGACCTGAAAGGGTCTCGGGAGTTCGAATCTCCCCCTCTCCGCCAGTCTTTAACACAATCACCGCTTCAAGAAGGAGGCGCCCCTCATCGCGCCCGGGATTTGACGATAGGGAGTAGGATGCCAAATCAGATCCTTTCCCATCACCTGCAGGAGAGCAGCCATGCGCAGCCTCGTCGTCGTGCTCTTCCTCGCCGCCACGGTGGCAGCTGAGGACAAAAAACCCGAACCGGTGAAAAACGAGTCACTCATCCGGCTCCTCACCAAGTTGAAGACGTCCAAGAACCGAGCCGAGACGCTCAAAGATTTCGCCAAAGCCAACCGCCTCGATCCGGAGACGGAAGCGTTCGTCGCCAAGCTCAAGCCCAACGAAGCGGCCAGCTACAGCACGTCCGTGGACACGTACCTCAAGGCCAAGCGCCTGCCGGAAGCCAAGGCCGCCCTCGATGTGACCGAGGCCATCTGCCACGAGAACGCCCAGGCGCTCGACCGGGGCACCGGTTACTTCGGCGCGGCGTTCATGGCCGACGACTTCAAGCAGCTGGCCGACTGGCGGCTCGCCCTCGGGCAGAAGGGCGACGCCCGCGATCTCTATGTGCGAGCCGTCGACTGCTACCGGCGGCAGCAGCACTACCACATCGCCCAGGGGCAGCCCAAAGCGAATGAGGCCGTACTGAAAGAGATCTACGACACCCTGGACCGGATCCGGTCCGACAAATGATCGTTCCCCTGTTCACCCCCTCCGATCGCGGAGGGGATTTTTTCAACGCCGACGCTTCTTCGATTTGGGCGCGGCTTTTTTCTTGAGGCGCCGGACGAACAGCTGGAAGCCGCCGTTGCCGTACTGCACCGCCCGCGAGGCGCGGGTGATCTTGCTGATGCTCACGCCGAGGCGCTCGGCGATGTCGCGCTGCGTGCGTCCGGCCAGCAGCTCGCGTGCAATCTTCCAGCGCAACGACAGCTCATCGATCTCTTGCGGTGTCAGCAAATCCCCAAGCAGGCGCTTCACCTCGCCGCGTGTGGCGGCCGCCGCCAGCAGCTGGGCGAGGTCATCGATCTGGGAGCGCTTCTGGGCCATGTCCTCGCACTATAGCGCCTTTTGGTCACTTTTGGCACTCTGGGCAGTAGTGCGTGCCGCGGCCGGCGCAGACCGTCTTCTTGATGGTGCCTTTGCAGCGCAGGCACCTCTCGCCATCGCGGCCGTAGACGCGGAGCTTCTCCATGTAGCCGCCGTTCTTCCCGTCAGCATCGGTATAGTTGCGGAAAGTGGTGCCGCCCACCGCGATCGATTCTTCAATCACATCAACGCACGCCTGGTGGAGCGCCTTCACCTCGGCCTTGGTGAGCGAGCCGGCGCGGCGTGTGGGACGCACCTTGGCGCGAAAGCAGGCTTCATCCACGTAGATATTGCCGAGGCCGCCGATCTTTTTTTGGTCGAGCAAAACGGCCTTGAGCGGTGCGGTGCGCTTACCGAGAACCTTGGTGAAGAACTCCAGCGTGAAGTCCGGCGTGCCTGGCTCAGGGCCGTAGCCGGCGAGTTCCTTGAGGAGGCGATCGGCCGGCAGGCGCTTGAGATAGCCAAATAAACGCAGGTCGTTGAAGACCAGCCGCCCGCCGTCGCGAAAGGTGAGGATCACGCGCGCGTGGCGCTCGCCCTGATCATCGGCGGTCTTGGAGAGGCTGTGCCCGCCGCCGGCCTTGAGGCTGCCCTTTTGGAACAGCAGCTGCCCCGTCATTTTCAGGTGGATCGTGAGCACCTCGTCATCGTCCTCAAAGCGGATGACGAGCAGCTTGGCGCGGCGGTCGACGATCTTCACCGTACGACCGATCAGCCACGAGGCGAAGGCCGCATCGTTGCGGACGCTCTTGGCATGGCGCACCTCCACACCCTCCACCTTCTGGCCGGGCAGGTAACGCATCAGGCTTTTACGAACGGTCTCGACTTCGGGCAGCTCGGGCATGCCTGGATTTTACTCCACTCAGAGCGCCGCGAAGAGCTGTTGCCGCACGTCTTCGACCCACTGGAACGAGAGCTCTTTGGGTAGGAAAGGCGTGACCTCAGCCGCCAGCGCCTGCAGCTTCTCGCGCGGCGGCAGCGTGGGCAGGTGGTACGGCGCGCCGAAGATCTCGGCATGCAGGTCTTGGATCGTCCAGATCGCGAGCATGGCCGAGAGAATGCCGAAGAGCATCGTGCCGCCCCATGCCTCTTTGGGCGGGTCGGTGAGGTAGGCCAGCACCTCCTCGGGCGTCTTGTAGAGCCAGAGCAAAATGACCGCGCCGCTCAGGCCAGAGAACGACGCCAGGCAGCGCTTGCTCTCGTCGTCGGGACTGACGTAGCAGCGGTAGCCGCGCCGCAGCAGCAGCTCGTTGCTCAGATCGCCGGTGTCGTAGCGCGTCAGCGGCTTGCCGTTGAGCGAGCGGTTATGCGTGTTGCCGTCGGCCGGCGCCAGCGAGAGCTTCTCCTTGTCGCAGAAGATCTGGCGATCGAAAGCGATGCTGTAACTGCCCGAGACGGGGTGCGGTTGGCCGTCGATGTCGAACTCCCACCACTTGCGGGCGCGCAGGCTGACGGTGGCCGTGTTCGGCACGGCGAACTCGCGCTCCAGTACCTTGAGCGACTCACCGCTCACAAAGAACACGTCGTCATCGCAGATCCAACCATGCGTCCGGTTGCGCGCAATGTGGTACAGGAACTCGTCGCTCTTGGCCGAGGCGTAGAGGTTGATGAACGGCTGCACTGTCGCGCCGGGGAAGTGCGCCGGGTTCAATCGCCCCGAGCAGTCGAAGATCGTGATGTCGACTTGGTCGCCCAAGTGCTTGCGCGCGAAGTGGTACCAGACCCGCCCCATCGGCGGGAGGATGTTCATGGTGAAGAGCGGCAGCCTGTCCGATGCCGGCAGCGCCGGACGCGTCAGGTAGTAGCGCAGGCTCGGCAGTCCGGTCCGCAGGGCGGTCTGCAGCGAGAACTTGCGGAAGGCCGGTTCCAAGATTTGGTAGAAGGGCTTGGCGATGGATCCAGGCTACCGGCAAAGGCGGGGACACTTCCACTCCCCCTCTGATACGATTCGGAGGTGCAAAAGGCCTATTGCCCCCGCCGGCCCGACCTGGCCCACCTGCCAGTCCTCTATCCCAATTTCGGGAAGGCGAGCGGCGGCGAACGCAACCTCTTCCTCGGTAAGGCGTACGAGTGCTTCAACGAGCCGATCGTCCAAGTGGTCGATGATCCGGCCGCGGCGGAGTTCATCTTGATCCCCCACCACTTCCCATATGTCCGCGACGACCGCGCCTACTTGGCCGAGGTGTCCGCGCTCGCCGCGCGCCACGGCAAGAAGATCGTGGCCGTGAACTACGGCGACGCGCCCTGCGCTGTCGATCTACCCAACTCCGTCGCCTTCATCTCGTCGGCCTACCGCTACGCGCTCCGTCCGAACGAACGCATGATGCCGGCCTACGCCGAGGACCTGCACGGACCAGGACCCTTCGCGCCGCGCCCCAAGGGCGAGCGCCCGGTTGTCGGCTTCTGCGGCTGGTCCGATTTTAAGAACTGGAAGAATGCGCTCGGCACCTGGACCGGCAACGCCCTCGTGCGCGCTCGCGCCTGCTTGGCCGGCGACGAGCGGATCCTTTCCGAGCGCAAAGGCCTGAGTTTCCGCCGCGAGGCGCTGGCCGTGCTGGGCGCCGAGCCGGGGGTCGAGACGAATTTCCTCATCCGCAAGAGCTACTCGGGCCACGCCCAGACCATCAGCCTGCCGCCCGAGCAGGCCCGCCGCGAGTACGTGGACAACATGCGCGACTGCGACCTAGCGTTGGTGGTAAAGGGCGACGGCAACTACTCCTACCGCTTCTACGAAGCGCTCAGCCTAGGCCGCATCCCACTCTTCGTGGATACCGAGACGCCGCTGCCGCTGGAAAACGAGATCGACTACGATGAATTCCTGCTGACGGTACGCCGCGCCGAATTGCCGTGGATCGGCGTGGTGGCGCGCGACTGGTGGCGCGGTTCGACCGCCGCCGAGGTGGAGCGCCGCCAACTGGCTGCCCGCCAGGCCTACACCGACTACCTCCGCCCGGACCGCTTCTTCGCCCGCGCCTTCGCCGCCCTCTGACCATGCGTATCCTCTACATCTGCCACACGCGGTTCCCCAGCGAGAAGGCCTACGGCCACCAGATCGCGCAGGTCTGCAC
>JAGOUB010000070.1 GCA_018061525.1 Candidatus Peribacteraceae bacterium | reverse complement strand
CTCCCGCTCCCGCTCCGGTCGCCGCCGTCGTCCGCGCGGCCGCTCCCGCTGCCCCGTTGGCCGCCACTGCCAAAGCCGCCGCCTTGCCGAACTCCGGTGCCGCCGATTGGCTGGTGCTGACGGTCTCCGCCGGCGCCGCGCTTGGCTGGCAGCACCGCCGCCTGGCCGCCCTGCTGGCGCGCGCTAGAGTGACGGCGTGAGCGTCGTCATCATCCTCCTCCTGACCTCCGCCCTAGCGCTGCTCTTCGCCATCGCTTGGTTCGACGCGCGCTACGGCCGTGTCCATGACGGCGCCGTCCTCGCCCTGGCCGCATTCGCGATCGCCTATCGAGTCACCGACGGGTCGTTCGCGATCGACGGCGCGCTCGTGGGGCTGATCGTCTTTGGGTTGCTCTGGCTGCCCGGGCGTGGGCGCTGCCTGGGCGCGGGCGACGTGGGACTGGGCATCGCCATCGGATTGCTGTGCGGCTCGGTAGGCGCAACGGCCTTCGCCATCGGCGGCGCCTTCATACTCGGTGCCCTGGTCGTGATCATCGGACTGCTCGCCGGCCGACTGCACCGCGGCGACCGCCTTCCTTTCGCCCCTCTCCTCGCCGTCGGCACCGCCATCAGCTTGATGAGTTGGACGCACGCCGCGGCCTGGCTGGCTGTCCGCGGTTGGTGAATACGCAAAAGAAACCCCGTTCTTTTGGAACGGGGTGGGTTCTTCATTGGTTCTATAAGGTGACTTCTTGTCACTCAGCAGAGGCTGGCGCCCCTCCGCTCATTTCTAGGCTCCGAGAAACCCAGAAATGAGCGGAGAAGAGTCGACGGAATGAACCAACGCCTGAATAATACTATGTATTAGAAATTTGTCAACTCCTAGGGGAAAGGCGGGAATTGGTCTAAAGTGAGCCAAATGAAGGTTGTCGCCAACCGCCGGGCCCGCTTCGACTACGAGATCCTCGAGACCGTGGAGGCCGGCCTGCGCCTGACCGGTCCGGAGGTGAAATCGTGCCGCCTGGGCCAGGTCCAGTTCGCCGGCGCGTACGTCACGTTCAGTCGCGGCGAGGCATCCATCGCACACTTGATGATCGGCCCCTACCAGTTCGCCAAGAACGACGACTACGAACCCAAGCGCCAGCGTCTTCTGCTCCTCCATAAGAAGGAGCTCGAACGGCTGCAGTCGCTCGGCAGCGAGCGGGGCGTGACGATCATCCCGATGGAGCTGCGCGCCGGGAAATACATCAAGCTCGTGCTCGGCATCGGCCGTGGCCGCAAGAAGGCCGACCGTCGCGAGGTGATCAAGAAGCGCGACCAGGACCGCGCGCTCCGCAGTGGACGCGAGGTCTGATCAGAGCACCGAGCGCATCATGCCTGGGTCCACGCGGGCGCCCGCCGCGGAAAGCACGACGTGAACCATGATCTCCACCGGCGTCTGCGCCGAGCGGGGGCCACGGACGCGGTAGGCGCGGGTAGCCCAATCTTGGCAGAGGCGCAGGATCTCCGGGGCGTCCTCCATGAGACGTTGCTCAGCCTCGTCGAGCAACCCGCCGTCCTCCTCTTTGAGGAGGGCATTCAGCAGGTCGGTAGCGGCGATGACGAGGTGGTATTCCAAGAGCGGGGTGCGCTCTTCCAGGCGGCGGATGTCATCCGGAGTAGTACCCGCGATCGGACCGGTGAAGGCGGTCTCGACCGCCTGCCGCACAAACTCCAACCGGGACAAGGGGCTCTCCGCAGGGGGATCCACGAGCGCCACTGCGGCGCGGTCGTCGGGGAAGTTATCGCGGATGAATTCGTAGAGGCGGCGCTCGATCTCGGCCCGCGGCAGACCATCCGGTACGAGCTCATCCAGAATGCGGAGGAAGTGGGCGGCCAACTCGTCGTCGCTGTAACTGGGAATCTCGGCGGCGATATCACGGAGCCATTGCTCACGAGCGATCTCGTCCTGGGACGTCTCGGAAATGACGCTGATCGGGATCTCGTCGGCGATGCTGTCGAGCGTGGCATTGAGCATGACGCGACGATCGTCTGCCTCGAGTTCGATCTCGCCCCCACGGTAGAGCAGTTGGCGGCCCACCACCTTCTCGGTCAACGCGAGCATCTTCTTTCGCCAGTCCTCCTGTTTCACCTCCACATCGCGCCGGTCCAGCGAGGCCAGCCACGCAAAAGGATCGCGGCGCAGAATCTCAACGATGCGTGCAACAGCCGTGTCGCCTCTCTCCGTCGGCGCTCCGCCGGCCAGCACCTCGAGCAGCCCACGATCGAAGCGGCTCGTGAGCGGCAGTTCCCAGAAAGAACGGCCACCGGACTGCGACCGCTCGATTCCCTTCTTCCAAAGCGGGCTGCGTTCGTCGGCGGTGAGGAGCTTGTTGTCGCTCAGGCAGCGCGCGAAGTCGCGGCGCAACTGCGTGGCGAGGGCCGACACATCTTGCTGGCGCAGATGCACCGTCTGCACCGCCCAGCGCACGATCTCGTAAGCGGCGTACGTGAGAGCCTCGCGCTGTTCGTCGCCAAAGTTGTAGCTGCGCACCTTCGGCTCGGACGCCAGAGCAAGGGCCAACTGGTGCTTCGTCCAAGCGACGTAGTCGGCCGGCGTGATCCCCCCGTTCGTCTCCAGTTTGGATGTAGTCCAAGGATACGACGGTTGCCACGTAGCGACCATCTGGGCGTCGAAGGCGCCGTGGTCGAGCGAAGCGAGGGATGAGGGGATGGTGATCGGCATGGCCGACGACTCTAGGGAAAGGGCTGGCACCCGGCAATGCCGCGGTCGCCGACCTGCTATCCTCTCGCCCGTGTCGCTACTGCCGCCCCAAATCCGCCGGACCATCGAGGAGCTCCAGAAGCTGCCCGGCATCGGCCCCAAGTCGGCCGAGCGCCTGGTGTTCTTCCTGCTCCGCAGTTCCCGCGCTTCGCCCGAGGCCCTTGGCCAATCGCTCCTCGAGCTCAAACGCTCCCTCACGTATTGCGCCGAGTGCCAGATGGTCGCCGTCGAGCGCCTCTGCCCCATCTGCCAGGACGCCAGCCGCGACCCGGCGATGGTACTGGTAGTGGAAGAACCGCTGGAGGTGGTGGCCTTTGAGCGCTCGGGCTATCAGGGCCGCTACCACGTGCTGCACGGCGTGCTCTCGCCCATCGACGGCATGGGCCCGGAGCAGCTCCGCATCCGCGAGCTCATCGACCGCGTCAGCGCCGGCGGCATCAATGAGGTGATCATCGCCACCGATCCCGACATTGAAGGCGAGGCCACGGCCAGCTACCTGCGCGAGCGTCTGGCGGGCAAAGCGACCAAAATCACGCGCCTGGCGCACGGCTTGCCGATGGGTGCCGATATCGAGTTTGTGGACCAGGGAACGCTCCGTGAGGCTCTAAACGGCCGCCGAAGTCTGGATTGAGCTACAACAGCCCAGACAATAGAAGTCATTCGGGCACAAGGGCCCGAAACGGGTTTTTCTGCTATACTGAAGGGAAACCAACACCCAAAACCCATGACTGCTGCCAAGCACTGCCTCGCGGGCGCCCTGCTCGCTCTCGCCGTTCCCCTCCTGGCCCTCGCCGCACCCGCGCCCGTTACCGGCGTGCAAGCCGAGATCCGCGGCGCCGACGTGGTGGTCTCGTGGGAGGCGGCCGGTTCGGACGTGGTCTCGTACCGCGTCTACTGGAGCGGTGAATCGATCCTCGATAACGAGGGTGACTACGACGACACCGAAGAGACCGACGGCCCCGTCACGACGCTCACGCTCAAGGGGCTGGCCGACGATGCCGCCTTTGTGGCCGTCATCGCCGTGAACAACAAAGGAGAGGAGAGCTCCGCCTTCACCGAGGAGGCTGAGGCCATGCTCGCTCCCGACGCCTCACCCGAGCTGGAAGTGACCCGCGTGATCGCCACCAGCGCCAACCAGGTGCGCCTGACCTTCGACCACGACGTGGTGCTCACCCTCGGCGACCCGCGCCGCGCCGTGCGTATCGAGGATCCCGACGGCAAGCCGGTAGCCACCGTGTCGCTCGCCCTCGACGGCAATACCGTCCTGGTCACCACCGCCGAACAGCGCGCCGGCAAGTACCGCCTGACACTCGCGCAGGACGCCTTCCTTGGCCTGCCTACGGTCCAGGGCGGCCCGCTGGCCGTCTTCAGCAAGGAGTCGACGCACCCCTTCACCAGCCTGGCCGCCGAGGCTGCCTCGTCGTCTTCGGCGCGTTCGTCGGCCGCTCGCTCCTCGTCTTCCATGAAGGCCACGAGTTCCGCCCCCGCCTCGTCTTCGTCGGTCTCGTCCGCCGCCCAAGCCTCCTCGTCTTCCAGCGAGATGTCGTCGGCCATGAGCTCTTCGGCTGAGAGCGTCTCGAGCCGGCCCGCTCTCCCCGTCTCCAACTCTTCGTCGTCGGTCGCCGGTGCGGCCGTGTCAGTCCGCCTCAAGGACCTGCCGCGCGCCGACGGCTTCCATGATGTTGAGATTGGCTGGACCATCCTCCGCGGCGTCGAGGTGGCTGAGCTCTCGATCGCGCAGTCGGTCGACGGCGGCCGCACCTTCGGCGACTGGCAGCCGCTCCCGCCGGGCCTCGGCCTGGTCCGCGTCAACCGCGTGCCCGCCGGCAGCTTTGCTGTCTCGCTCGCCGCCTTCGCCCCCGACGGCTCCACCTACGAACCCGCCATCGCCACGCTCGCCCTCGGTGACCGCACCACGACCGGCGGTACCGGCACCCGCCCGCCGGTTGGCTCTGTGACCGACGACTCGCCCCTCACGTCGTCCGGCCCCGCCTCGGCGGCGCTGGCCGTAACGGTGATCGCGGGCGCCCTCGCCGGCGCCTGGCGCTTCCGCCGCGTTCCGACCGCGAGCTGAACCGGATCTATCACCGCCCGAAGCCAAATGCACCTCTCCGGCGCCACGGGAAGTTTGAACCTTTTTGCAGGCAGGAGAGACTGACGCAATGATCAATGATCGCGCGGTCCAGCGTGTCTTGGCGGCGGTCGTGGCGCTCGGCGCCGTCACTGTCGCCTGCCTGCTCTTCGATGTCTCGCGCCTGGCCGACGGCAGCGTCCGCCTGGACATCCTCGATGCCGGCCAAGGCGACAGCCTGCTGCTCACGACGCCGCAGGGACTGCGCGTGCTCATCGACGGCGGTACGGACGGACGAGCGTTGCGCTCGCTCGGCTGGCGGCTGCCCACCGCAGACCAACGCGTCGACATGATCGTGCTCACGCATCCGCACCGCGACCACCTGGTGGGCCTGCCCGCGCTCGTGCGGCGCGGCGGCGTGCGCTGGGCGCTGCTCGGCGGGACGCCCTCTGGCACGTACGAGTACGCCGCCTTCTTGGAGTCGCTGGCGCAAGCCGGCACGACGGTGATTCCGGCCGATCCAACGACGATGATCGATCTGGGCGACAACCTTTCGTTGGATGTGCTCTGGCCGCCGGCCGAGAGCTACGGCCAGCCGTGGTCGGGCGACATCAACGACGCCTCGGTCACGCTCGCGCTGCGCTGGTACGGACAGTGC
>JAGOUB010000069.1 GCA_018061525.1 Candidatus Peribacteraceae bacterium | reverse complement strand
CCTTAGGAATGATGTGCCCGTTGAAGCGCTTCAGTCCGACGTTGATGTTGTGCACGCGATTAACCGGTGAGTTGCTGTAGTCGGATTCGCCGATGGTCACGAGCTCGGTGATGCCCTGCGCCCGCAACTCCGGATCGTTCACGGTCACCGTCGGGGGTGTGGCGATCATGGGCAGGGTGACGCGGTCGGCGCCACCCTCAAGCGCGGCAATGGTCAGCTCGACGGCTGCTTCGATATCCACCTTCTGACCAGGCATGCCCACACCGTCGAAGACCACGGCGCCCGAACTGCGCGAGATGGTGACGGCGCCGGCTTCGCGGTCGTACTCGGCGGCGATTTCGGTACGGATGGTGGTGGCGATGGCCTCCCGGTTCCAACCAGTGGAGGTCTGGCGGACCACGCCGGGCGGCAAGGTGCCGGTGCCGCTCAGGACGCCGGCGGGCACGTCGATGGGGAAGCCCTCGTACGTCAGGAGGGTCTCGCCGCCGTTCCAGGCGGCTGGGGGTGCGATGGTGAAGAGGAAGTGGCGATCGTGGTACGTCAGTGCCGCCTCTGCCCGAGGGGCCAGGACGAGACCGAGAAACAGGAGGCCGATGATGACGGTCGGCCGTCTCACGCGGCCAGTATGCCCTCGATCCCGCTCAGCGGAAGAGCGAAGGTCGGGAATTCGGACGAGAGGGCACAGCGGCCGTTTTGAGCTCGTCCAGAGCCCGGTTCACCAGGGCGTCGGCGCGGTGGTTGTCCTCGCGGGGGATGTGCGTGAAGACCACGTCGGCAAAGCGGTGCGTCAGGATCTTAATCTCGTCGACGAACGCCTTGAGGCTCTGCACCTTCACTTGGTATTGGCCGTTCAATTGGCGCACCACCAGCTCGGAATCGAGGTGGCAGATAAGGCGGTTGGGATGGTACTGCTCGGCCAACTTCAGCCCTTCGATGAGGGCGCGGTACTCGGCCACGTTGTTCGTCTCGATGCCGATGCGGGCGGCGTACTCCTTGAGCACCGTGCCGCGCAGCGGATCCTCCAGCACGCAGGCGATGGCCGACTGGCCGGGGTTGCCGCGGCTGCCGCCGTCGGTGAAGAGGTGCAGCGTGCCGCCGATGGAGGGCGGAGTCTCGGCGACGGGTGTAGCGGCGCTGACGGCCGTGGGCTGCAGGTCTTCAACCGCATGCTCGATGGCCTGCGCGATAAAACGGTCCCGGTCGGCAGGAGCCGGGAAGAGGAGCGCGAGGCGCCGCTCGAGGGAGGGAGGGAGGCGGACCACGGCCAGAGCATACTCCGCGCCTGCGCGCGGGTCACTGCGTCACTCGTCGCCGCGCTCCAACGGCGGCGCCACGGGCTCGCCGAAGACGGCCAACGCGGCGTCCATCTGCGGGTCGCGGCCGGCGGTAAAGTCCTCGATGGAGCGATCCACGACGGTATCGGGCGTCACTTTGTCGGCACCGATGTCGCGACCGGCAGGCGTCATCCAGCGCGCGGTTGTCACCTTGAGGCTGCTGCCGCCCGGGAGCTCGAGCACGTCCTGCACCGTCCCCTTACCGAAGGTCTTGGTGCCGATGACCGTGCCGCGCTTCTGGTCCTGCAGCGCGCCCGCGAAGATCTCGGCGGCGCTGGCCGTGCCCTGGTTCACGAGCACCACCACCGGCAGCGACGGGGCGATGGGATCGAGCTTCGTGCGGTGTTCTTCGCTCTCGCCGTCACGCTGGCGCACGCTCACCACCAGGCTGTCCTTGGGCAGGAAGAAGGCGGCCAAGTCGACCGCGCCCTCCAAGTAGCCGCCGCCGTTGCCGCGCTCGTCGACGATCAAGCCCACCACGCCATCCTCGAGGAAACCGCGCAGGGCCTGCTCGAACTCGACCACGGTCGTGTCACCGTATTGGTTCAGGCTGATCACGCCGACCGGGCCGGCGGACGTGGAACGCTCGGTGGCCTCCACGCTCGGGATCTGGATGGAGTCGCGCATGATCTTGATCTGCACGCCCTTGCGCTCGGGTCCGCGCAGCACCGAGAGCTCGACCGTCGTCCCCTTCTGGCCGCGGATGCGGTGCACCACATCGTTGAGCGTCTGGCCGTCGACGGGCTCGGCGTCCACGGCGGTGATCACGTCCTGCGGCAGGAGGCCGGCGCGCTCGGCGGGCGAGCCGCGCAGCGGAGCCACCACCACAATCAAGCCGTCGCGCAGGTCGAGCTCGGCGCCAATGCCTTCGAGCGAGCCCACAAGGATGCTGCGGAAGTCCGCGTTCTGCTCCGGGGTCATGAAGACGGTGTAGGGATCGCCAACGCTGTCGACGAAGCCGCCGATAGCGCCGTAGAGGAGCGCCTGCGGATCGATCTTGGCCGGGTCGATGTAGGTCTGCCCGAGCGTTTCCCAAACTAGCCAGAAGAGCGACAAATTGGGACGTTCCAGCGTGGCGCCGCTGCCGGCTGCTGGAATGGAGGGCAAGTCGGTGGCGGGCTTCACCGAGCCACGGCCGAGGCCCCAACCCACAAGGAGGGTCACGAGCAGAGCGGCGGCGGAAACGGCGGGATGTTTGGCGTTCATCATGGAGCGGGCTGGTACCATGAGGATATGCCCGCCTCCGCCGGACAGCCAGCGAAGACCGCGACGAAAAGCGCACCCATTAGCGCCGGTATGCTCGTGTCCGAGATTATCGCCGTGCTGCCCGAGGCCGGCCCGTTGCTGGCCGAATACGGCCTGCACTGCTTCAGCTGCTCCCATAACGACCGCGAAACCCTGGCCGAGGGCTGCCTCAGTCACGGCTTCGGCGACGAGGAAGTGGCCGAGCTCGTGATCGAATTGAATACCCTTCTCGCCGAACGTCCGCCGCGCCCGCGGTCACTGACGCTCACGCACGACGCCGCTCTGGGATTGAAGGAAGCGATCGACGCCGCCGGCCGCCCGGGCTCGGTGCTCGTGGTGGGATTGGATGAGAACAGCACCTTCTGCCTGGAATTCGCCGAAGCGACGCCGGCCAACGCCCTGGTCTTCGGCCACCGCGAGGTGCCCGAGGTGATCGTGGCCGCGCTCGATACAACGCTCGAACGCATCGGCGGCGCCACCATCGACCGGCGCGAGGGTCGCTTCAAGCTGGACCTGCCCGAGCATGCCCAAGCTCCCGCCTGCGGCTGCGGCGGCGGTCGCTGCTCGTGCGCGGACCGGACTAAAAAGTAAAAACCACTTACGAAATTTTGCCGTTCTCGTGAGGCTTGTAGTCGATCTCTCTAAAGGCGAAATCTACAATCTTATGAACCATGAAAGCTGTTTCTCCTAAAGTTGCCGGAACAATAATGCTTAATACCATTGGATCTAATTCCAGCCACGATTTACCAATAACCAAAGCAAAAACTGCGAAGTTCTGAAAAACGAGGAGTAACAGTAATTGCCGGGTCATTTTTGGGCGTTCTCTTAATCGCTGCTCAGCATCTTCAACACGCCTCTGCTGAAGCTTTACGGAGAGTTCATCGATATGATTCTTTAACTGCTTCGCATGCTGATCAGGATCGGTATATTCATGACCACCTAAATCTCTAAAATGATGAACCTCAGCTTCATCACCAGGGGTAGGCGTTGCTGGGCCAGCAGTGGGGGTCATTTCAGGAGGCCAAGATTTTTTAAGCGGAACCTCATAGCTGAGGGGGAGACTCCAAAGACAGTCGCGAGCAGGTCAGGGTTATCAAGAACGTTAAAATATCTCCTCACATGATCTTTCGGCATTAGGAGGCTTGCAGCAAACCAATTCGCCTCTTGTTCCTCGGCAGGCAGGGGGGAATCAAGATCATGCAGATCTGTACGATACAAAATCTCTGCTCCTTTATCTTTATGCAAAAGGGCGTGGCCCAATTCATGAGCAATAGTGAATGCCTGTCGTTGAGCTGGCTCGCTAGAGGAAACGTATATTGTTCCGATGCTGCGATCGTATGCGCCGGAAATAGACCCCTTAGGAAAATCAACAACCTTAATCGTTAAGCCATAGTTCTCAGCTATCTTTGCGAGTGGCACAGGAAATGAAATATCACCATCCTCCTTTATCAAGGTAGACAACACATCTTCCGCCTTCGCCTCGATGTCTTTAATTTTTCCGGGAGCAAGCATAGCGACGCATCTATTCAAGCATTCAATGCATTTTAGTGAAAGGAAAAAGGTGGACTAGCGCTTGCTGAAATGGCTCAAGCGAGTCATTAAGGACGGTTCCAAGACCAGGCAGAACCGGCCCCTCAGGCGCCGCGCCCGAAGTCGTCTTGGAGGCGCACGATATCGCTCTCGTCGCTCGGCGCGGCCGGGTCGGTGTGGCGCCAGATCTCGGCGACCATGCCCCAGTGGTCGCGGCCCACCAGGCGGTGGCGCTCGCCCTGCGCCAGGCGCACCACGTCGCCGGAGGTGCGCGCCAGCGGCACGGCCTCATCGTCGGTCGGGCTCTGGACCACGGCCACTTCGCCGTCGAGCACGCGCCAGATCTCGGCCCGGCGGTGGTGGTACTGCCACGACAGGCGCTTACCTGGCGCGACGAGCAGAATCTTTGGGCTGAGCTTCTGGCCGCCATCGGCCTCCACGCCCTCGCCGGCGAAGAAACGCTCCGCGAAGGCCGGCGCCTGCGCCTCGTCGATCACAAAGAACCCGCCCCAGGGACGGGACGGGTCATGGTCGACGACGGTGAAGCCCTCGGCTGCGATGAAGGCCGCCGCCTCGCGGAAGACCGCATCGCGGTCGCTCTCGGCGAAGGCGGAGAGGCTCAGCATGGCTCAGTAATCGAAGAGCTCGGTCTCGGCGAAGAAACGCTTAATCTCCTTCTTGGCCGTCTCGGGCGTGTCGGAGGCGTGGGCGACGTTGAGCATCTGCGTGGTGCCGTAGTCGGCGCGGATGGTGCCGGGGGCGGCGTTGCGGCTGTCGGTGACGCCAAGCATGTCGCGCACCTTGGCGACGATGTCGTGGCCCTCGAGCACGAGTCCGATGACGGGCGTGGAGCCCATGAACTCCTCGACCTCGGGATAGAACGGCTTTTCGGCGATGTGCGAGTAGTGCTCCTTGAGCAGCTCGGGGTGGAGATGCAGCATCTTGCAGCCGCGGATGGTGAAGCCGGCCTCTTCGAAGCGGGCGAGCACCTTGCCGCAGACACGGTTCTGTACGGCGTCGGGCTTGAGGAGGATGAGAGTGCGGTCCATAGGGGTGGAGGAACGGGGAAAGTGCTTCCAGTCTAGGTGAACGGCCAGAAAGCGACCAGCCCCCTGGACAGGCCGGCAGCCAGGCCCGAGAGTGGCTCCGTGCGCCCCGAATCCCAGCCTTCGCCCTCGCTTCCGGCTCGCGGCCCGCTGCTCTGGGCGGCCGCGTTCTTCGCCGTCCTGGCCGCTCTCGTCTATGGCCAGATGCTTAGCCAAGGCTTCGTTCGTTGGGACGACGGCCTGCTCATCTTGGAGAATCCCATCGTCCACAGCCTGACGCCGTGGTCGATTTGGAAGGCCTTCACCACCTACGACCCCGAGCTCTACATCCC
>JAGOUB010000068.1 GCA_018061525.1 Candidatus Peribacteraceae bacterium | reverse complement strand
GCCATGCTCGTACTGGCAAGCGGCCGACTCGGTCATACAGCGGTTATTCTTGCTGATGTAGCCCTGGTCGCACTGGCAGACGCCGCTCACGAGGGTGGAGTGGGCCGGGCAGAGCAGGGGCGTACCCACACAGGCGACGCCGTCTGCATCGGGCAGGAAGCCCACGTCGCAGACGCAAAGCTTCTTGTCGGTGGGGTGGCGCACGGAGTTGGCCGGGCAGGTGGCAGCCGAGACGCTGCGGCCGTCGATGATCGTCACTTCGGTGACGGCGCAGGTGTTGCCGTTCGGCAGGATGATCATGTCGTTCACGGCGTCGAACTTATCGTTGCTGAGGGCCAGGTAGATATCCTGGCGCTCGTAGTTCTTGATGGAGAGGCCGCAGCCAGGGCCGAACGACACGAGGGCCGACTGGCCGGCGTACACGCCGAGGAACTGTTCATCGTTGCTGAGGCCCTTTGTCACCGTGATGCGCTGGCTGATGGGGCGCGAGTTCCAGATAGAGCAGGTCGTGTTGAAGTAACGGGCGCCCTTGGTGACCTTGCCGGCCACCTCGGGTCCGCCGTCGAGGTTCGTGTCCACGGCCACAGAATCGCCGTTGGCGACGGGGCAGGGCTCGCTATCGACGATGTAGACCTTGCCGTCGCTGGCCTGGAGGATGAGCGTATTGGCGCTCTTCTGGACGACCAGGAAGAGACTGGCGGCGGCTTGGGCCTGGGCGGCGACCAAGACGAGCGCGGCGATGGCGCCAAGACCGAGGAGTGTGTGGCGGAAATGTGTGTGTGTCACGTTCATCATTATAACAGATTCGATGTTTTTTCGCTAGAGGGCACAGCCCCTCTTTATGAGGGGTACATAGCCGGGCTTCTATAGCCAAAAGGACCGAGAACCGGTAGAATGAATGAATACCCACACCCATGCCGACCACCCGCCGTCATCGCACCGTCATCGCGATCGTCATGATCGCGATCGCCGTGCTGGTCCTCCTTTGCCTCGAGATCAGCGGCCTTGTCTCGTTCTCGCTCGGCGGCAACGCCATCTATAACCCAATGCCCGGCTATGGACCGCTGCGAACGCCGAGCGTCTCGTCGTCTTCGGCGGCTAGCCACAATGCCGCTTTTGCCTCTTCTTCCAGCCATTCCTCAGCCTCTATCTCGTCGACATTGCCCGTCGACGAATGGGTCCGGGCCCGCCTGGAGCGCCGCTTGCGACTGCAGCAGCGCGCGGCCAACCGTCTGTATTGACGGAATCATGCGGTGTTTTGGGTTTTTTGCTGTAGGATGAGGCCAATGACCCCTGCAGACGCCTCCGCGTTCGCCGCCCTCGGCGTGAGCGAAAAATTCCTTCCGATCCTCGCCCAGCGCGGGATCAGCCAGCCCACACCTATCCAGCTCCAAGCGATTCCGATCGCTACGGAGGGAAAGGACGTGATCGGCATCGCCCAGACCGGCACGGGTAAAACCCTCGCCTTTGGCCTCCCGATGCTGCAGCGCCTGGCCGCCCAAGGCGGCGGCGGACTGGTCCTGGTGCCCACGCGCGAGCTGGCCGCCCAGGTAGAAGAGAGCCTCCGCGCCTTCGCCAACGCCGTCTCGTTCCGCACGATCGTGATCATCGGCGGCGCCTCGATGCGCAATCAGATCAACGACATCCGCCAGAAGCCCCGCATCGTGGTGGCCACGCCCGGCCGCCTGAATGATCACCTGGAGCAGGGGACGATCACGCTCCGCGGCGTGACCACGCTCGTCCTCGACGAGGCCGACCAGATGCTCGACATGGGCTTCATGCCCCAGATTGAGCGCATCCTCTCGCACATCCCGGCCGAGCGGCAGACGCTGCTGTTCTCGGCCACCATGCCGCCTGAAATCACCAAGCTGGCCGCCCGCCACATGAAGATGCCGTTGCGCGTGGAAGTGGCCCCGGCCGGCACCGCCGCCGAGAACGTGGAGCAGGAGATGATCTTCGTGGCCAAGGCCGACAAGCTGACGCTCCTCCAGCACCTGCTCTCGGAGACGAAGGGCCGCGTGCTCGTCTTCTCCCGCACCAAGCACGGCGCCAGCAAGATGGCTAAAGCGCTCATGGCCGCCGGTTACACGGCCGCCGAGATCCACGCCAACCGCTCGCTCGGCCAGCGCAAGGCTGCTCTCGAAGGCTTTAAGTCCGGCAAGCACCGCGTGCTTGTGGCCACCGATATCGCCGCCCGCGGCATCCACGTCACCGGCGTTGAGCTGGTGGTGAACTTCGACCTGCCCGACGATTCCAGCGACTACGTCCACCGCATCGGCCGCACGGCCCGCGCCGGCACCAGCGGCAAGGCGATCTCGTTCGCCTCGCCCGACCAGTCGCGCGACGTCGCCGACATCGAGCGCCTCATCCGCACGTCCATCAAGCGCGGTTCGTTGCCCAAACACATCCAGACGCCCGCCGTCGCGTCGCACGCCAGCAAGTCGAGCCCCGGTCCGAAGTTCAACCGCCGCGGAAACGGCGGCCAGCGCAGCGGCAGCAATCGTCACTTCGGCGGTCGGCGCTGATCTTCCTTACGCCTTGGGATTTTCGGTCGATTCGTCGTTCTCGGCCTTATTCGTCGTGCCGCTGCGGCCGCGGATCTCGCGGCGGCGGGGCTGGCGGCTCGGGGCGTCTTCTTCCATGACCAGGTGATCGATGCCGTTCTGGCGTACCTCGCGCCAGTAGTAATCGAGCATCGGCTGTTCGGCCTGGCGCCGGTAGGCGTCGGGCATCTTCTCCAGGGTCTCGCGGCCGTATTCGGACACCATCTCACGCTGGGCCAGGCGGGCGACCAGCTCATCCCAGAAGACGTCGTTGTCGTAGGTGGAGAGCCACTTGTCGATCTCGGCGCGCATCCCGTCGCCGGGCAGCAGGCAACCGGTCTCATTGTCCTCGGACACCAGGTTCTCCTGGCGGTCGCGGACAGCGTGGCCGTAGAGATCTTGCACCACGTCGATGCAGGACTGCTGCTCTTCGGTCAGCTCTCGCTGCGGCGTCCAATCGTTCATGATGACTTCGCCGAGCGTGGCGAGCAGAAGCAGGCGGCGGAACTCCTCAGGATTAAGTGAGAGCTGCATTGGCTGCGATTGTGGACCGCGTTGTCGGCCTACGCAACACGGAAAGGCCCGGAAATGGGTCTTTCACGCTGGAAATCCGAGAAAACGCCGTTCAAGGCAGCACCTTCGCCAGGTTGGTATCGTCCGTCATCATAATGCGGGGCAGCTTCCAGGGGCTGTCCTTCATGGTGCTGGGGCGGGGGTCCATGACCGTGGCGGTGCTGTAGCCGGCGGCTTGGGCGGCGGTGCGCACGCGCTCGTTCTGCGAGGTGAGCGGGTAGGCCAGGTGGAGCACCGGTGTGCCCGTGACGGCCTCGAGCGCTGTGCGGCTGTCGGCCATCTCCGTCTTGAGCTGGGCGTCCGAGACGCGCACCAGGTCGGAGTGGGTGACGGTGTGCGAGCCGATCTCCATGCCGGCCTCGACCAGCTTGGGGATCTCATCGGTGCCGATGGAATCGGCGTTCTCCAGGCGATTGGTGATCAGATAGAAGACGGCCGTCTGGTTGTTCTTCACGAGTACCGGCAGGGCCAGGTCGTAGGCCGACATCTGGTTGTCATCGAACGTGATGACCACCGGCTTGGTGGGGCCCAGGCGTGTGCCCGCGCGCATCTCGGCCAGCGTGGTGAGCGTGACGGTGGTGTAGCCGTGGTCCACGAGCCACTGCATCTGCGTCTCGAAAGCCTTGGGCGAGACCGACATCTTGTAGCTCCAGGTTTCCTTGGGATAGCTGCCCGTGGGCCGGACGTGGTGGTAGACGAGGATCGGAACGGTGAGCTCCGTGGGCGGTGTGGCCGGGGCCAGCGGCTGGGGAGCGGGCTTGGAAGTGGCGGTGCTGCGCGAGCTGCGGCTCGTCTTTTGGGCTGAAGAGACAGCGACGGACGACACGGAAATAGACGACTGGGCGCCGAAGGTCTCGACACGCCGGGCTTCACTTTCGGTGACGCAGCCGGTGAGCGACAGGCTGAGAAGAAGCGTGAGGACGGTGAAGGGGGCAGAGAGGCGCATTAGCGCGATGGTACCGCCTCTGGCCGGCGCTCCCGCCTTGAAGTTTTCGCGTTCTTTGGTGCCATGGCTACACTCTGGGCATGCGCCTCGCCTCCCTCGTCCTCCTGCCCCTGCTCGCCCTGACGGCTTGCACGTCCGCCGTGCTGCCGCCCCTCACGGTCACCAGCCCCGCCTTTGCCGAGGGCGGATCGATCCCGCTCTCCCATACTTGCGACGGCCGTAATGTGGCGCCGCCGCTGGCCATCGCCGGTTTGCCCCGCGGGGCAAAGGCACTGGGCGTGATCATGCGCGACCTCGACGCCCAAGGCGCTCCGGCCGTGCACTGGGTGATGTGGAACGCCGATAAGACCGCGCTCTCGTGGGCAGAAGACACGTTGCCAGCCGGCGCCCTGGAGGCCCAGAACTCCGCCGGCTTCGTCGGCTACAGCGGCCCCTGCCGCGCCATCGACAAGCCCCACCGCTACGAGTTTGCGGTCTACGCCTTTGATGCGCCGCTGCAGCTCAAGGCAGGCGCCGCCACCGCCGAGATCGAGAAAGCCTTCGTCGAGCACGCGCTCGCAAAGGGGACGCTGACCGGCCTCTACGGCCAATCGCTCAAGGCCGCCTCGGGCGCTGTACTCTGAGCGTCTACCGTCCGCCGGGCCTGGCCCCTACACTGGCTGCATGGCCCTCCTCTCGACGATCCGACGCTGGTGCGACGATCATCCCTGGCAACTCGCCGGCATCGTCTTCGCCTTCCTGCTGTTGATCGCCTGGATCGTGCGCGCCGACTTCGCCATGTCGATGGATGAGCCGCCGCTCTTCGCGTACGGCCTACAGGCCTGGGAGTACCTCTTTAACGGCGGACCGGTGCCGCCGGCCGCGGACTGGCGCTTCCACACGCCGCTCTACCAATTCGTCTTCATCTGGCTCGCCAAGCATCTGCCGTCGGACGGTATGCTGATCTTTGGCGTCTCCCGCTTCGTCTCGTTCTTGGTCTTCAGTATCGGCTGGTGGTCGCTCTACGCGCTGGCCCGCCGCCTGACGGGCAGCCATTGGTGGGCGCTCGGCACGGTTATCTGCCTCACGCTCTCGCCGCGCATGTTCGCGCATGCGTTCTACAACCCTAAGGACATCCCCACGTTCGCGTTCTTCACGCTCGGCGTGCTGCTGCTCGCGCGTCTGATGGAGAAGCGATCGGCGCTGCGCGTAGTCCTCTTTGGCTTAATGACGGGATTCGCCATCAGTTTGCGCCCGTTCTCACTGTTGCTGCCGGCGTTCGCGGCGCTGTGGTTTGGGCTCGACTGGCTTCGCGCTCCTGCCGGCGAGAAGCGTCCGACCGCGCTCTGGGGCCTGGCCACGCTTGCGGCCGTACTCCTGCTGACGATCGTCGTCTGGCCGCGCCTCTGGAGCGACCCGATCGGCGGTCTGGCCGGCGCCATCTTCGACAACACCAGCCGCAGCGACGAGGGCTTCTACC